>DJDD01000127.1:0-36591 GCA_002430925.1 Flavobacteriales bacterium UBA5933 | reverse complement strand
ATAATAATTATCAGAATACATCATTGATAAGGAGAAGTTCGAAGGATCATAAAAACGAACCGGTGTGCTACTATTTGAATTTCTTACTTTACGAATGTTTGTAAATGAGAAACTTTTGAATTGAGTATATGTCCTTACAATTTTCTTTAACTCTGCTTTATTTGGTGCTTCATCTAAAATTATATCATTATCTAATGGATTATATTTTGGATCTACCATTGTTTCTTGAATTGTAAAATTAAAAGGGATTTCCATACCCCATTTTTTAGGTAAAAATTTATCTAATTTTACTTCTGTATTTAAAGCATATTCTACAGTTTGATCTTGATTTCTAGAAGAAGGACCTTGATCTATCGCTCCAAAACCAACAGAACTTGTATTACCAGAAATTTGAACATTTGCAAAATCTCCTAAATTAAACTGAAGGTTAGCAGCTGCGGCATATCCACCTTGATTGTCTATATCACCTAATCTTAATTCATTCACCCAGATTAATACCTCTTTATTTGTTGCCCCAGAAGTATTTCTAATCCCAATCATTAAAGAAGATACATTTCCTAAAGTTGGTCTACCTTTTACATAAATAACTTTATTTTGGTTATCAGAATCGAAAGCATAAGTATAACGTTGTAATGTACTATAATCATCAGAATCCCTTTGCTTTTTAGCTGTTGTAAATAGACTAGTCGTTAAATCAACAAAGTTTTCATCTGGCCAAACTGCACTTTGAGTAGATGCACTTTGAGGAGTATATTTTAATGGCATTTCGTATTCATAATAATTATCTGAATAATCACTACCTAAACGAATAAATAATTTTGTTCCTTCATCTACTGCACTAGATGTTCTATCTAAAAGGTTTTGTGCAGAAACATACATTTGTAATTTTTTATATCTTCTTAAATCAAGACTTGTAGATTTGAATATTGCTTTAGATGTACTTCCTGGTTTAAATTTAGCTTTTAAAGACATAGAAGCTTCATTTTGTAATTGAAAACCTGTTGTTCCTTGTGTTTGTTGACGTGTAACACCAGGAGGAACCATATAAGTAGGTTTATCAGTTGAATTACGTTCAACACTTACTTCTCCTATTTCAAGGTCATCAATATTAGGGTCGGTACCGTAACCTTCTTGATTACTTATTATATAAGGATAAATATTTTTTGTATAGCGTCTCCATTCAGAACGAACCAAATCAAAAGTACCAAAACGTAAAGTTGTTTGTTCTTGGAAACCACGCATAACTAAACGCATATAACGAACAGAACTTAATACACTTTCTGCTTGAGATATAGAAGAACTATTATTCAACTCTTCAACACCGTCACCATCTATATCTAAATCATATCCATCAACAGGGATACGAACTTGATACCATTTTACTTTTTTTGTTGTTTTATCAGGAAACTCAGCATCCACTTCTTTTCTTGAAACAATAAAAGTATTTTCTGTGTCCTCTAAACTTTGTTTTGTTATTTTTAAAGTATACTGGTTATAATTTTCTGTCTGATCTAAGTTAAAATCACCATTAATATCCTCTGTATCTGGAGATAAAGATGAAGAATATAAACTATTATCTGTTGAGTTATTCCCTTGAGGATTTCTAAAAAATCTATAACGATCTTGTACAGTTGTTCCTATTGGAGCTGTTTGATATCTATCATCCAAATAAAATATATAGTTATCATTGGCTGGATCTAATTCTCCTGTTACAGTATTATTACTACTTATTCCATATTTTTGTGCTTCTTGCTGATCAGTTAAACCATTAAAACCTAAATCCTGTTCTTTTCTAGCTTGACCATCTGTATCAAAAGCATATAAAATTGGATTTTGTTGTGGAGTAATTCCCCAATTTGTTTCAACAGTTGTTGCATCATTTCCTGTATATGGTAATCCATTCTCATATTGTAATTCACCATCTCTTAAGATATCTTCGGAAACATTACCTAAATGAAGTAATAATTCTCCGTCACCTCCATCTCCATCAGCATAAGGATCCATCATCCAAAATTCAACATATTCTATATTAGAATCTTTAAAATTTGATACTGTTATTGGTCGCATCATAGCTCCCCAGTTTTTAGTATCTGTCGCGTTAGGATTAACATTATATGGACCTCTTTCTTGAGGGTAAAAAGTCATATCCAATGTATTGATGTATGAACTTGTACCAGACATTACATCCATTTGATCATAAATTTCTCGTAATTTTACTCTACGAGCTTTATTTGTTGAAATTTGTTGATCTGTTAATGGTTTATTTCCTCCAATCCCATAAAAACGAGGATCAATATTATACCAAGAAAGCATTTTTCTACCATTATTAAATGATAAATCATTATTTTTTGTTCCATTCGGGAAAAATGGGTGATAAGTATTTTGTGTATATCCGGCAGGTTTACCTGGTGTCGAACCAAATTTCCAAGAATTAACATCTAATAAACTTATTCTTGACTGTGCTTCTTCGAAATCATCGATATAAGAGTATCCATTTGTAACTTTATTTACTCCAGGCATCAAATAAGCTGCTTCTGCTTGAACTGTAACGTTAGATGTTTGATCTGTTTTTATTCCGGGGATTTTATTTGTTAAACGAGTTAACCATTCTGCCTCTGAATTGTATTGAGTATTTAATCCAAAAATTGTATTGTTTACAGCTTCAGAACCATATTGTGTTTTTTGAGTAACTGGTCTTTCTTGATAATTAATTAATGTACCACCTAACGTAAATTTATCACTAAATTTATGTTCTACATTTAATCCAATAAAACGTTTTTTCTGTAAATTAAATGTAGATTGATTTTCTAAACTTACATTTATTGATGCTCCAGAATTTTTTAATTGTTCATTAATAATTTTTACTCGTCCTAATTGATAATCGACAGTATAATCTACTCCTTCTGTTAATGTTGCTCCTCCAGAAGTTACTTTAACTGATCCTTGTGGAACATTATAAGCTCCTAAAGATATACCATCAGAAACTGTTCCCTTAAATCTACCTTCTATTGTATACCTATTTGCTAATTTTTCTCCAGTAAGAGTATTTTTTAATTGAGTATATATTTGACTAAAAACCAGGTCAGAATTTTGACCATTTAATTTTGTGTTTAAATACTTACCAAAAGGTTCTACAGAAGTAAATATTATATTCCCTCTTTCTGTATCTACAGTTAATCCAGATTGAAAATCGAATAAACCATCACCATAACTTCCATCAGAATTACGTTGTAATTGTCCATTTGAATTCAATCTATCCATATTTAATACTTGTAACAAAGATTGATTCGAAACAGATGAGTTAGGAAGATAATTAAGTTTTCCAGAAGAGTTTTCACTATTATCTTTAAAATTAATACTCAATAAAAAGTCATCACTTGATACGCCATAAGAATTTAAAGAATAAATATTTTTCATCATTAAGTTCCATGATGGAGAATTTACATTTACAACAGAATTAGGCTTAATTAATTTTGCTATAATTGGCTTATCAGTTTCATCAGACATCTGTCCAACTGAATATAATTTAGTTGGATCAGAACTTAATGAATATTGAAATGATACTGCCAATAAATCATCCCCATCTACTAATGCTGTGTTTAATGAAATATAACCTAACTTAGGATAAAAAGTATATTCAGAAGCATCAAGTTTTCTTACATTTTCATTAACTATATATTGTTCTCCATCTTGAAATTGTTCTCCGTTGTATGAATAAGAACTTAGGTAACTTCTAGCATTACTAATTGTTGTAAAACCTTGAGATTTTACTGAATTAAAAAGTGTATTATTCGTATTACTTGGAACTCCTGAACCCTCTGCTAAGTCCCTTAAAGCAATTATTGATCTTCTACTTTGTTGATTAGATGCTGTTTTATCAATTTTCCAAACTTCAATACGCTGTATCGTAATATTACTATTGATAGATGGATAATTAGCTAATGCTCTGTCATAACTGTTTCTAAAATATTGTCCTAAAAAGAAGTGACGGTTATATTCATAATTCTCAGCAGCAATATTAAATTGTGTCATCGTTCCACCACCTTGAACAACAATATTTTTAGTTTCTGATCTTTGTTCAGAAAATACTGCAGAAACATTAGTTTTTCCAAATTTAAGATCTGTTCTTACACCAAAAAGAGATTGTGCACCAGTAATTAAAGAAGTACTTAAAGGCATAGAGATATTACCTACTTCAACATTTTGAAGAATATTATCTTCCCCTTTAAATGGATCCTCTTTTGTTGCTAAGGCTTTTTTCCACTGAAGCTTCATTTGATTTTCAAAACCAAAACCTGCTTGAGTATCGTAATTAACTTTTAATTGTAAATTTTCACCAACTTTTCCTAAAAGACTTAATTGCATACGTTGGTTAATATCCATCGTAAGTGTATTTCTATTTTGAGGCAAAAGTGTTGGGTTATCAATTTTTTGAAGAAAAACTCCTAAACCTAAGTTTGCATAACCTTGTGGAGTTAAAGAAATTTCTGTACCACCAAAAATTGTTTCAAAAGCTTTTGATTTTACTTTAAAACTTGGTAAAATATTTGCCTTTTTTTTACCTAATTTATCTCCAAAAGCTTGTTCTCTATAAAATTGATCATTTGTTTGAGATTTTTCACGAAAATATCCTTTCATATCTTCGTTTTGAATAAGTTCTAAATATTCAGATCTTGTTAAGTATATAGGTTCTGAAACTAAACTAGTCCCAATTTTGGGATATAAAATATATTGATGAAATAACGGATCATATTCAACGTCATATTTTATCTGATTATCTAAAAAAAGACCTCCCTTTTGATCCCTTAATGGAAATTTTAAAGAGTCATTTTCTTGCGCTCTAGCTATAAAATTTCCACTAACTAAGGTAAGTACATAAAAAAATATTATAGATAAGCTTTTATATATAGGTTTGGATTTAATTATCATTAAATTTTCTTCAAGGTTTCTTTTACTAAAAATTCAACATCTGCATCAGGATTATCTTGTACTATTTTATCCATAATTTTATCTGCAGTCTTTTTAGGTATTCCTAAAACTTCTAATGCAGATAACGCTTCATTTTTAGATTTATTTTTAGATGAGACAGTATTATTTACATCTAAAATTAAACTCTGATCTAATTTATCTTTTAAATCGATAATTATTCTTTGTGCGGTTTTTGCTCCAATACCTTTTACACTTTGTAAAACTTTTGCATCATCTGATGCTATTGCAGAAGCTATCTCTTTTGATGATAATGTTGATATAATCATCATTCCAGAAGCTGGTCCAACACCATTAACACTAATTAATTTTTGAAATATTTCTCTCTCTAGTTTAGTAGCAAATCCATAAAGAATTTGTGCATCCTCTCTTACAACAAAATGTGTAAAAATTGTTACTGCTTCTTCATGTTCTAATGTTGAATATGTATTAAGGGATATATTCACCCAGTATCCTACTCCATTACAATCTATTACAGCATTTGTGGGGTAAATTTCAACTAATTTACCTCTTAATTGTGTTATCATTTTTATAAGTTTAATTATGACACTGAAAGTGTAAAACGAAAAATTTAAGATTTATTTTACAAATATAAAACAAATGTTAATTTTTAGATGAACAATTACATACAATGGTCATCTAAACTATTTAATTGTAAGGAAGTTTTTGAAGGTGAGATATATGGGATATCAAGTTGTAATCCTCTTAAGATAAATAAAACACCTAATATCAATGTAATTAATGGTAAAATTTTTAAAATTGTTTGTCTTTGTTTTACAGACAAAAAATTACCAAACAAAACTGTAGCAAACATTAATGGTAATGTTCCTAAACCAAAGAAAAACATAAACATTATAGCTTTATAAACAGAACCTAATCCTATTGCAGCAGTTAAAGAAGCATACACCATTGCACAAGGTAATAAACCGTTTAACAATCCTATTATATATAATGAAGACGAATTCTTTTTCATTATATATTTACCAAGAGTAATTTTTACTTTTACCATAAGTGCATTTATTGGTCTAAGTTGTGTTGCTCCATTTTCGTAAAATTTAGGTATCATAACCATAATGATCATTAAAACACCAATAAAAATACTTAAATAATTTTGTAACCCAGCAAAAGTAAATGACTCTCCAACAATACCTAATAATGCACCAAGTATAGAATAAGTTGTAATACGACCCAATTGATAAGTCATATTTCTTAATGTAAACTTAAATTTATCTTTAGCATCTAAACCAAGAGATAATGCAATAGGTCCACACATTCCTACACAATGTAAGGAAGATGTAAGACCTATAGATAATGCTATTAAAATTATTGAGATATCCATCTGATGGATTTTTTAATCAGATATGTCTGATTATTTTCTTTCCAATTTAATGTTAATTCATAAACACCTTCTTTCAATTTTACAGAAGAAACTAAAAAGTTTTTTCTATCATTTAATTTGATAGTTTCTTTAATATCTTTTGTTTCATCTTCGTTACGTAATAAATATATATCACCAGAAAAATCAGCTGAAGTTGTTGCTGGAAATTGGAATAAAAAACCATTTGCTTGTACAATAACTTCTGGTTTTTCCTTTAATTCATTTGCTCTTTTTTCTGAATTAATTTCATCTTGAAAGTGCAATTCTTTTTCGTAATAATTATCAGTTACCATTCCCCCTGTCTCTCCTGCAAAATACAAAAGAGATAAAATAAAAATGATAAAACATCCTAATGCTACTACGACACCATGTCCCCAAGTAAATTTCATGATTATTAATATTTGAATGGAGCTGAGAAGCTCGTTTCGTATTTGTCTATAACTTTACCTTGTTGATTAATCAACCCAATAACTATTTTTTCTTTATAAGATTTAACCTCTGACGTTGGTATTTTTAAATAAAATTTACCTTGTATGATTTGTCCTTTTTCCATGTTTAATTTATTTGGACCCTCATACATATCAATTTTACAATTTGCATGGGATAAAACCTTCAAACTTACTATTTGATCGTTATTTGTTTTATTATATAATGTATATTCAAATTGATTAACATAAAATTGACCCTCAACTTTATAATCAGTTCCTGGAACTTTTAAATACTTTGATTCTACATCAGAACGTGATAATAAAAATGCTGTCATAGCACCAATTAGTAATAACAATGCAAAAGTATAAGCAGCAAGTCTTTTGGTAAACTTAAACTTCTCACCTCTTTTAATATCATCCTCGGATGCATAACGAATTAATCCTGTTGGTAACCCTACTTTCAACATTACTTCATCACAAGCATCAATACATGCGGTACAGTTTACACATTCTAATTGTATACCATCTCTAATATCAATCCCTGTTGGACAAACAGCAACACATTGACCACAATCAATACAATCACCTTTTCCTTCGGCTTTTCTATCTTCGTTTTTCTTAAATTTAGCTCTTCCAGAAGTACCTTCACCTCTTTTAAAATCATAAGAAACATTAATTGTATGTGCATCAATTAATACACCTTGGAAACGTCCATAAGGACAAACTAATGTACATGCTTGTTCTCTAAACCAAGCAAAAACAAAATAGAATACAGCAGAAAAGAAAAATAATCCAACTAGTGTTCCTAAATTATCAATTGGTCCATCCTTTATAATTGAATACAATTCATCTGCGCCTATAATATAAGCTAAAAAGACGTTAGCAATTATAAAAGAAATAATAGCAAAAATTGTCCATTTAAGTAATTTTTTACGAATTTTCTCTTCATCCCATTCTTGCTTATCAAGGCGTATTTGTTTAGCTCTATCACCTTCTATAGCATATTCTATTTTTCGAAAAACCATTTCTAAAAATATTGTTTGTGGACAAACCCAACCACAAAACAATCGTCCATAGGCCATGGTAAATAAAACTATAAAAATTATAGTTGTTATCATACCTAAAGCAAGTAAAAAGAAATCTGATGTAAAAAATGGAAAACCAAAAATAATAAATTGACTATGTAAAACATCAAATTTAAAAAGAGGGTTACCATTAGGCAATTTAATGAAAGGTGTAGTAATTAATATAACAAGTAATATATAACTAACATACGTCCTATAATTCGTGAATTTACCTTTTGGTTTTTTTGGATAAACCCATTTACGTTCACCTGTTTTTTCCATCGTACCTATAGAAGTACGAACATCTTCATTCATCTGACTATTTTCATTCAAATGGTCATCTAAATTAAATTCATCTTTTGAATCTGAATCTTGAACACTCATTTCTGTGTATTTTAGTATACAAATTTACGACTAAAAATAAAAAGAGAGCTTATAAATAAGCTCTCTTTAAATATGATATTTGTTTTAAACGTTTATCTAAAACAATTCTAAATTACTTTTGTTTCCATGCTTCCATTAAATCTCCTTGAGGAGCAGCAGCACCTTCAGCAACTGTTTTAGTTGGTTCTTTTTGATTGATATAGTAAACATAAGAAGCTACTTTTTCAATTGCTAAACCAGATAACTCTTTACGTTGACCGAAAGGACGCATTGTAGGGTTACGTGGAGACCCATTGTAAACAATATGATAGATATTTTTAAATAAACTATCTTCTACATGGTTAATCCAATAATCATCAGTCAGGTTAGGACCAATTCCTCCTTTTCCTCCTTCCATATGACATTGAACACATTTCTCTTCGAAGATTTTTTTACCTTGTTCAACAATAGCAGGATCATTTGATTTATTTACTGCTCCTGTTATATCAATATCATTAGCAACAGCCCAAATACTATCTTGCTTGTCTTTGTAAGTCATTTCTTCTTTGTACTCTTCATCTGGATGAGCAAAATTTGTAAAGCTATAAGCCATTACATAAACAATCATAAAAACTATACCAAAGTAGAATAAAGATAACCACCATTGTGGTAAAGCATTATCCAACTCTTTAATTCCATCAAATCCATGGTCTAGAATAATAGCTTCTTCTTCTTTATCAGATTGTTTTTTAGAAGCACTGCTGAATAATTTTTTGAAATATCCAATTTTACCATCTTCTAAATATTTCTTTTGTTCAACTTCTGATAATCTTTTGAATTTTTCAGCTTCAACAACTTTATTTAAAGCGTTAATTATTAAAAGCATTACAAGAGATATTGCTAAAACAGCCCAAAAAACTCCTTGAGCAAATACATGTTTTAGATGTTCAAATAGATTGTGTATCATACCTTGGAATCCAGGTTCTGGCACTACATCTACTGGCGTAACCATTGTAAACGCTAAAATTACTGCTAATAGCGTCAATGGAATAAAAATATAAGCCGGGGTACGTTGTCTCATTTTGTATTATTTTTTTCTTTCTCTTCTGAATCTAAATCTAATCCTTCGGTTTCATTATGATTATAATAATCCTTAGGTTTATTAATTACTTTTATAAAAATTGTAACAAAAACAGCAATAAAGCCTAATAATATTACAGTTTGTAATACTGATGCATATTCATACTGAGAAAGGAATTCTTTATAATATTTTAACATTAGTTGCTTGCTGTCTCAATTTGATTAGCTTTAATATCAGTTCCTAATCTTTGTAGGAAAGCTATTAATGCTGTAATCTCACGATCTCTTAAAGGAACAAATTCTTTACCTTCTTTTTTAGCTTCAACTTCTTTCTTTGCATATAATTCTTTCAAATCAGCAGCATCCTTAAAGATAGTTTGCTCAATAGTTAAAGCTTGCTTATCCATAGAAATTTTCATACTATCGTAATCTTCTTGTTGATAAGGAACTCCTAAAGCAGCCATAGATTTCATTTTATCAAGAGTCAACTCACGATTTAATTTATTATCTATTAACCAAGGGTAACGAGGCATAATAGACCCATCTGATGTTGAACGAGGATTCCACATGTGTTTATAATGCCAAGCATCAGGATTCTTACCTCCTTCACGGTGTAAATCTGGACCTGTTCTTTTAGATCCCCATAAGAATGGATGATCGTATACAAATTCTCCAGCTTTAGAATATTCTCCATAACGTTTTACTTCATCACGGAATGGGCGAACCATTTGTGTATGACAAGCATTACAACCTTCTCTAATATATAAATCACGTCCTTCTAATTCTAATGGAGTATATGGTTTTATACTTGCAATAGTAGGTACGTTAGATTTTACTACGATTGTTGGAACAATCTCTACTAATCCACCTACAGCTAAAGTTAACACAGCTCCGATAGTTAAAACAAGTGGTGTTCTTTCAATCCAAGAGTGAACTCCTTCACCTTGTGTACGTGCAGCAGTTTTAGGAGCTAAAGCTGGTGCTTCAACTTCTTCGTTTGCTACAAAATAACCAGATTTTACAGTTTTAATAACATTGATTACCATTAAAACAGATCCGATTAAATATAAAGTACCTCCAAAAGCACGTAATGGGTATAACCATTTTTTAAGAATTGTAACAGTTTGTAAGAAGTTACCATATTCTAATGTTCCGTCTGGTGCAAATTGTTTCCACATTAAACCTTGTGTCCAACCAGCAACATACATTGGGATAACCCAAAATAAAATACCAAAAGTACCAATCCAGAAATGGGCATTCGCCATTTTTACAGATGCTAATTTTGTATTAAATAATTTTGGAGTTAAATAATATACTACACCAAATGCAATAAATCCATTCCATCCTAAAGTACCTACGTGTACGTGAGCTGGTACCCAGTCTGTAAAGTGTCCAATTTTGTTAAGCGTTTTAGTTGCTAACATTGGCCCTTCGAATGTTGCCATACCATAACAAGTAAGTGCAACTACAAAGAATTTTAACACAGGATTTTCTCTTACTTTATCCCATGCACCTCTTAATGTTAATAATCCATTTAACATACCACCCCAAGATGGAGCAATCAACATGATTGAGAAGCCTGTTCCTAAAGCCTGTGCCCAACCTGGTAAAGATGTATACAATAAATGGTGAGGACCTGCCCAAATGTAAATAAAGATTAAAGACCAGAAGTGGATAATAGATAATTTGTATGAAAATACAGGTCTATTAGCAGCTTTTGGTACAAAATAATACATTAATCCTAGTATAGGTGTTGTTAAGAAAAATGCTACCGCATTGTGTCCATACCACCATTGTACTAATGCATCTTGAACTCCTGAATAAAGAGAATAAGATTTTGGTGCTGTTAAACTAAATGTTACAGGAATTTCTAAATTATTGAAAACATGTAACATTGTAATTGCTGCCCAAGTCCCAATATAGAACCATATAGCAACATATAAGTGACGAACACGTCGCTTAGAAATAGTTAAAAACATTTGCATACCGAATAATACCCAAACCAAAGCGATTAAGATATCTATTGGCCATTCATGTTCAGCATACTCTTTAGAAGTATTGTAACCTAAAATGAACGTAACAAACGATGAAACAATAAACAATTGCCAACCCCAAAAAACGATCCAGCTCAAAACATCACTGTACATTCTTGTTTTTAACAAACGTTGTAATGAATAATAAGCTCCAGTAAAAAAAGTATTCCCAACAAAAGCAAAAACTGCAAAAGTTGTATGAATCATTCTTAATCTACCGAACCCTAGTTTTCCTTGAGAATTTATTAAACCTTGAATATTCCCTCCTATTGTACCATCATCAGATCCGAAGATATATTCTGGTAAAGTAGGAAAAAACAACAATGTTGCAACCAATACACCAAAGAAAAATGCCATAACTGCCCAAAACAATGTGGCATATAGAAAATACTTTACGATCTTATTATCGTAACTAAAAGTCTGCATTTGCATTATGAGTCGATTTTATCTTTATTTTTTTTATCATCCTTTAACATTCTTACAGCTGGAGATTCATCTTCATCAAATTGTCCTTTTTTATATCCCAAAAAGAATAAAAAAAGAAATAATGCTCCTAACGAAACACTCACCAATATCATCAATAATAATATCCCCATAGCTTCACAAAATTACAACCTCATAAGTTCTTATCATAATGATTTTAGTAAGAGGTTTACTCGTTAGACCTAATTTAAAATCAATCTAAATTCCATTTTGTTAATTTATCTGCAATCCTTGTACTTGCCGTAGCAAATATTAGAACTGATATAGAACTAATTGGCATTAATATAGCAGCTACAACAGGTTGTAAATATCCTGATACTGCAAAACTTAATCCTACTATATTATATAAAAAACTTATCAAAAATGCTATTTTCACAAATTTCATTGTGCTTTTTGATAAATTTAAAAATCTTGGAATATGCTTAAAACTTTTCGCATCCAAAATCCCATCACATGAAGGTGAAAAACTATTAATATCCTCTGATATTGACAAACCAACAGAACTTTGTTTTAAAGCTCCAGCGTCGTTTAATCCATCACCTATCATCATTACCTTTTTCCCTTCCGTTTCTAAAGATTTTATATAATCTAACTTATCGGAAGGTGATTGATTAAATACTAAAATTGAACCTTGAGGAAATATTTTCTCTAAATATTCTTTTTCTGAGTCATTGTCTCCAGATAATACATGCAATTTATAATTTACAAGTTTGTTCAATAAAACATTTAATCCTTCTCGGTATCTATTTGTATAAACAAACTTACCAAAAACTTTATTATCTATTGATATATAAACTTGTGACTGATTTAATCTTAAATCATTAAAAATAACATTAAGAAAAGACCTAGAACCTACTTTAACAATATGTCCATCAACTTCACCTTCCTGCCCTTTACCAATGTATTCTTTATAGTTATTAACATTTAAATCATCAGAAACATTTAATTTTTTATGTAAAGCTCTACTCAAAGGATGACTTGAATTTCTAATTAAAGCTTTCACCAATCTCTTATCATATTCTGATAACTCTTCCCCTTCATAAGAAACTTTAGTATCCTCACTTTCAGTTATAGTTCCAGTTTTATCAAAAACTATATCTGTTATTTTTTCCATTCTTTCTATAGTAGAAGTATTTTTTACATAGAATTTTTTGTTTCCAAAAATCCTCATCATATGTCCTAATATAAATGGCGATGATAAACCTAAAGCGCAAGGACAAGCAATAATAAGAATTGAAGTTACAACTTGTAATATTCTTGCAGAATCTACAACATACCAATATGTCGCTGATAATGCAGTAATTATTAATATTATTAATGTAAAATAATGGCTTATTTTGTTTGTTAATGCATTAAGTTCTGATTCTTCTTTATGAAAAGCATCATTATTCCATAATTGAGTTAAATAACTTTGATTAACGTCAGAAATAACTTCCAACTCAATTGCGTGACCAGATTGTTTACCTCCTGCAAAAATTTTATCACCTGCTTTTTTAGAAATTAATCTAGATTCTCCTGTTACAAAAGAGTTATCAATCATCGCTTCACCTTTCATCAAAATAGCATCAGCTGGAATTATCTCTTCATTTCTAATTAATATTCTATCACCTTTTTTTAATTCTGATAATAAAATTGCTTCTTCATGTCCATCAACCAATTTAGCAACCGCGATAGGATAGAAAGATTTATAATCTCTATCAAACGCTAAAGCTTGCATCGTTTGTTGCTGAAACCATTTACCTGTTAACATTAAAAAAAGTAACATCGCTAACGTATCAAAATAACCTGGAGATATGTCAAAAATTATATCATACGTGGATTTGAACATAATAACGATAATTCCTAAAGCAATAGGGACGTCAATATTTATGTATTTATTTCTTAAACCTTGCCAAGCTGAAACAAAATAATCTGTAGAAGAGTAAAAAAATACAGGTAAGGAAAGCACAAACATTGTCCAACGAAAATAATCTTTATTTTGATCTAACCATTGTTCTTTTACATTCCCAAATACTTCTACATATTCTGGGAATGATAGCAACATTATATTACCAAAACAAAACCCTGCAATAACAAGTTTAGAGACAAGAGATCGATCTATTTTACTCTTTTTCTTTTTGTCTAAACTTTTTAAATTTATTGATGGTTTATATCCTAAATTTGTAATAAAACGAGCTAAATCCCCTAATTTAAGATCTGCATCTTTGTAGGTAATTTGAACTGTTTTTTGTGTAAAATTAACATTTGATGAGATAATGTTAGGGTTGATTGTGTTTAAGCTTTCTAATAACCAAACACAAGAGGTACAGTGCATAACTGGTACAAAAAATGAAACTACTGAAACACCATCGTCAGAAAAATCAACAACTTTATCAAAAATTTCTTTTGTATTAAGAAAATCAAATTGATGATTACTTTTACCGTCAGGACGCACTCCGGCATTGCGATTTAAATCATAATAATCTTTTAAATCGTTTACATTCAGAATCTCATAAACAGTTTTGCATCCTTGACAACAAAACTCTTTTTCATCGAACTCTATAACCTCTTCCTCAATTCGTTGACCGCAGTGAAAACAATTCTCCTTCATAGTATTTTGCAAAAATACTTTCCTTTTCGCAGAATTAACACTAACTTTGTATGAATTAAGTCATAAGTTATTAACACATGTCAGAATTCATTGAAAATGTAGCTTCTATCAAAGCTATGTTTGAAGCCCCAGAATCTTTTGGAGTTTTTAGTAAAGAAGAATTATTAGAATTTGAACAAGAAAAAAAGGTTTTCAATTTTAAAAAAGGTAACGAAATAATACAAGAAGGTAATACACCTAAAGGTATATATTGTGTAGTAAAAGGTACTGCAAAACTTTTTAAAATTGGTTTTAATGGAAAAGAACAAATATTACGTTTTATTCATGAAGGAGACATTTTAGGATACCGTTCTATATTTAGTCATGAAGCATTTGGAGCATCTGCTAATGCAATGAACAATATGGAAGTTTATTATATTCCAGAAAAATTTTTCTTGAAATTATTAGAAGCTAATCCAAAACTTGCTTTAAATATTTTACAACGAATAGCAAAAGATTTAGGAGAGTACACTCGTACTATTACTTATTTAGCTCAAAAAACTGTTCGAGAAAGATTAGCAGAGGTTCTACTTCTTCTTGAAGGTAAATTAGGAACAGATAATGAAGGCTTTATCAATATTTCATTAACAAGAGAAGAAATGGCTAATCTAATTGGTACAGCAACCGAATCTGCTATTCGATTAATTTCTGAATTTAAAACTGATCATTTGATAGAAGTTGAAGGAAGAAAAATTAAAATATTAGACCACCATAAGTTAACAAAACTTGGACATGTTATTTTATAATTTTTTATAAACTATAACAGTTTTCTTTACAATATTTATAAAAAACTTCAATAGCTTAGCTATTGAAGTTTTTTATTTTTAAGCAACATGAACGAAATGAAAATTCTTTCTCTTACGAAAGATTATATTAGAAAAACATTCTTAGATGAAGGTACTGGACACGACTATTTTCATATTGAAAGAGTTGTTGTTAATGCTAAAAAAATTGTCGAAAAAGAAAATGCAAATGCTTTTTTAGTTGAATTAGCTGCTTGGGTTCACGATGTAGGAGATTATAAACTACATGGAGGAATTGATAAATCTGAAGAGTTAATTCACGAATTTTTAACTTCCATAGAAGTTGACGAGAAAACAATTAATAAAGTGATAGAAATTGTATCTCAAGTTTCTTTTAGTAAAGGAAATAAACCTACATCAATAGAAGCAGAAATTGTACAAGATGCTGATAGATTAGATGCTATTGGAGCTGTAGGAATCGCTCGCTGTTTTGCATACGGAGGAAGTACAGGAAGTGTTTTATATAATCCTGAAAATAAAACAAAAAATTCTTCTAGCATACAACATTTTTATGATAAACTATTTACATTAAAAGATTTAATCAATACAAAAACAGCTAAAGTAATTGCGGAAGAAAGACATCAATACATGGAAAATTTTATCCAAGAATTTTATAGAGAAGTTGAACCATAATTTTTTTAGATGATTAGATATTTATCATTTCTTTTATTCATTTTATTTTTAACCTATTCATGTTCATCTGTTAATAAACATAATAAACAGATGAACAATGAAATTTCTATAAAAGAGATGAAAAAAGACATTGATTATGTTCATAAAAAATTAAACAAATATCATCCGAAGTTAGATCTTTATCAATCTAAAGAAGAAACTGAATATAAAATTGATAGTCTAAAAAGATCAATTCAAAAACCTTTAAAACCTAATGAATTTTTTGTAAAATTATTTCCTTTATTTTCTAGTTTAAAACACGGACATACAGATTTATATCCAATTTATAGACGATTTAATAAAAAGGATTTAAAAAAATATAAGAATTCTAAATCTGCATTTTATAATTACAGCTTTTTTTATCAAAATGATTCTATTTACCTTATTAAGGATTATGCAAAAGTAAATCCTATCAATGCAGGTTCTAAGCTCTTATATATAGATAATGTTCCTGTGGATGAAATTATCAAAAAATATAAATCGAGTATTTATGGAGATGGTTATAATAAAACATTTTCTGATAACTATTTTAATCGAACTTTTTTAAATTTTATTACATTAGAACAAGGATTAAAAGATTCTGTTGAACTTTCTTTTTTAATGGGAGAGAATATTATTCGTAAAAAAACATACAGAGAATTTCCTAAAAAGAAAACCTTAAAAGTACAAGAAGACTCAATCAAGAAATTAACTCCAAAAAGTATACAAAGAGAAATTCGTATTAAACAAAAAAAATATGGTTATAATAAATTAACGAAAAAATATTCAAAAGAATTAAGCTTTCCGACAAATGACAGTACAATTGCTGTACTAAAAGTAAAAGATTTCCATAAAGGAAAAATTAAAAAATTATATAAAGAGGTTTTTACAGACATAAAAAATCATCATGTAAAAAATCTAATTTTGGATATTAGAAATAATGGAGGCGGATATATAAAAGATGCTCATTATCTATATTCATATTTAGTAGAAGATTCAAAAATTTTTACTGGTCAAAAAATTGTTGCTAACAAAACATCTTTTGGAAAATCCATGTACAATCTTCTACCTTTTCCTACATATCCTTTTCTATGGATTGGCGGAGGATATTCTTATCTAAAAACAACCAAAAATAAGAATAATGAATATCAATTAAATCTATCTTTTTCATCAACAAAAATTAATAAAAATTTAGTCTATCATGGAAATTTATATGTTATAATAAATGGAGGCTCTTATTCAGCTTCTACGTTATTAGCAGCAAATCTTTACGCAAAAGAAAGAGGATATTTTGTTGGAGAAGAAACTGGTGGTGATTATAATGGAACAGTAGCTGGACTTATGCCTCAGTTTACTCTTCCTAATTCTAAATTAACCATGTCTATTGGAACCGTTTTTATTCCACCAATAGAACAACGAATAGAAAAAGGACATGGAGTTTATCCTAATAAAGAGATTAAAGAAAATTTACATACAAGAATACAACATAAAGATCCTGAATTAGAATGGATTTTAAAAAATATTAAAACAAATAAAAAAAGAGATGATTAGAAACCATCTCTTTTTTCTATTTTGTTATTTAACTTATATAAATTAAGCTTTTGTAAGTTCTTCAATATAATTAGTTGGATTTTCTGCATTAAAAACTGCCGAACCTGCAACAAGAGCATCAGCACCTGCTTCAACTAATTTCGATGCGTTTTGTACTCCTACACCACCATCGATTTCGATAATAACATTTGCACCAGCATCTGTAATCATCTTTTTTAATTTTGATACTTTATTGTAGGTATTTTCAATAAATTTTTGACCTCCAAATCCTGGGTTTACACTCATGATAAGAACTAAATCAAGATCATTAATTACATCTTCTAAAACTGAAACAGGAGTATGTGGATTAAGAGCAACACCTGCTTTCATTCCTTCTGCTTTTATTGCCTGAATTGTTCTATGCAAATGTGTACATGCTTCGTAATGTACAGTTAAAATATCAGCTCCTGCATTTTTGAACGCTGAGATATAACGATCTGGATCAACAATCATTAAATGTACATCAAGAACTTTATCTGTTAATGAATCAATTTTCTTGATGATATCCATTCCATAAGAAATATTAGGAACAAAAACTCCATCCATAACATCTAAATGAAACCACTCTGCTTTAGAATTATTTACCATTTCGATATCCTTTGCTAAATTTAAAAAATCAGCTGCTAAAATTGATGGTGCTACAATGGGCATAATTTTATTTTTTGTTTGTTTGTAAATTGTTCTGCGAAGATAAGGAAATAAAAAATCGTAAAAAATTCAGTGATTCTTTATTTATTATTTTTTTTAATCCAATAACATTCTAAAATCTGTGAAATTGTAGGGTTCCTCTTCTTTTATTTCTTCATTAATTGTAAAATGAATGGAATCCTTTGATAAAAATAAATAAGTATAATGATCTGCTTTTTCATCAGATTCTCTATACTCAAAATAATCATTTTCTTTTACTCCCCAAAAACCATTATCTTCAGAATAACTTATGCTATCATCACTATGAATTGTTTTGAAAGAAACTGTAAATGTTCCATCCATTCTCCTGTTCACAACCCAACTATTGGTTTCCCCTTTAAAAAATTTTCCATGATCCGTTCCTGACCAAATTCCAGAAAAACGTTTATCAATATCAATGGATTTTATAAAACTTATTATTTTTTGACTTTCGTTGTCACTCATTACATTTCATTGATTAATTTAGCCTATAAACTAGGATAAAGTTTACAAAGATATTTAATTCTATAAAAATGAGAATAATGTTTTGTAACTTCAACAATCCTATTTTTTTATCAATATTTTTTAAACCATTAATTACCATAAAATAATGCATTTATTAATTGTAGAAGATAATCAACGAATGGCAGAACTAATAGAGAGAGGATTAGAAGATGTCGGTTTTACAACCACAATTGTATACGATGGCGAAATGGCATTGAAATTGGCCCTAAGAAATACGTACGATTTGATTATTTCTGATGTTATTTTACCAAAATTAAATGGTTTAGATTTCTGTAAAGAAATAAAAAATAAGAAACCTAATTTACCTATCATTATGCTTACTGCATTAGGAACAACTGATGATAAAGTTGAAGGATTTGATTCGGGAGCAGATGATTATATGGTAAAACCTTTTGAAATGAGAGAACTTGTAGCCAGAATAAAAGCTCTTTCTAAAAGAAATTTTAATCAACCAAATGAATACATTCTCAAGTATAACGATTTAGAGATGAATTTACATACTAAGATTGTTACCCGTGAAAATAAAGAAATTGAACTTACGCCAAAAGAATTTCGTTTACTACAATTTATGATAGAAAATAGTGAACGTGTATTATCTAGAAATGAAATTGCAGAAAAAGTTTGGGATACACATTTTGATACTGGTACAAATTTTATTGATGTATATATTAATTATTTAAGAAATAAAATTGATAAACAGTTCAATAAAAAATTAATTCATACCAAAACAGGGCAAGGATTTATATTGAAACAAAATGAAAATTAGGCTTAGGTTAACCATATTATTTACTTTTCTTGCGGCAGCAATTCTATTTTTATTTGCTTTTATTATTTACAATTCAGCAAAAAAAGATAGAGAAAAAGAATTTTTTATTATTCTAAAAAAAGAAGCCATTACTAAAGCTAATCTATTTCTGAAAGCTAAAGTTGATGCTGAAGTTTTACATAGTATTTACTCTAATAATAGAGAAACACTAAACGAAGTTGAAGTTGCTATATTTAATAATCATCAGCAATTACTTTATCATGATGCGGTAGAAATAGATTTTGTAAAAGAAACAAATCAATTACTTAAAAAAATTCAAAAAAAAGGGTATTTATCTTATTACCAATCTAAATGGCAAGTTGTTGGTTTTCGATATACTTTTAATAATAATGATTATGTAATAACAGCAGCTGCATTAGATGAATATGGTTATAATAAGTTAAATAATTTACTCAAAAATATTATCATCATCTATTTTTTATCCCTTTTATTAATCATTATTGCTGCATTTTTCTTCACAAATAAAGCGATAAATCCCATAAAAAAAATAACAAATAGAACTAAAGAAATATCTGCATCTAACTTAGATTTAAGAATTGAAATAGAATCTAAAGGTGACGAATTAGCAGAATTATCAACAACTATTAACCAAATGCTTAGTAGGCTTGAGAATTCTTTTGATGCTCAGAAAAATTTCGTATCTAATATCGCACATGAATTAAGGACTCCATTAGCAACTGTGATTACTGAATTAGAATATTCTCTAAATAAAAGCAGAACAAAAGATGAATATCAAGAAATCATTCGTAACGCTCTTGATGATACAAAACAAATTGTAAGACTATCTAATAGTTTACTTGATTTAGCAAAGGCAAGTTATGATCCTTCAGAAATTAATTTTAAACCTACAAGGATTGATGAGCTCATTATGGAAGCTATTTCATTTGTCCAAAATAATAACAATAGTTATAAAATTGAATTAAACTTTATTCAATTTCCTGAAAATGAAAATGAAATGATAACAATAGCAAATGAATATTTACTAAAAGTTGCTTTCGTTAACCTTATTGAAAATGCATGTAAATATTCTTTTGATAAAACATGTTTTATCAAAATTGATTTTAATATAGAAAATATAAAATTAGAATTTATTAATTCTGGAAATAAAATTCCAAAAGAAGACTTAGACTGTTTATTCAATCCTTTTTATAGAGGACAAAATAAAACTAATATTGTTGGTCATGGGATTGGTTTATATTTAGTAAAAAAAATAATTGACCTTCATGATGCACATATAAGAGCTAAATCTGATGATAAAACTATTTTCACAATACTTCTAAATAAATATATAGACTAAGTAGCAATTCTTCTTTTTCTAATAACTTTCTAATAACTTTCTAAAAGTTTCCTAACCAGAAAATCATCCAACAAATCTTAATTTCGCAGAATATTATAAATAAAAAATGGAATCAGTCACCCAATTAAAAACAAAGTAAGTTAACAACAAATTAATATATTGATTTTTAATTAATTAATTTTTAACTTACATTAAAAAATTAAAATATGAATATATTGAACTTTACTATACCTTCATTGGATGTTTTTATAATAAAACTTATACTCTTTATATCAAATCGACTCCTCAAAAATGACTTTAAAGAAAGTTATAACTATTCTTTTATTTAAATTTTCTATTAAAATCTATAACTCAATTTTCTATTTATAAAATTTTAAAAACCTAATCAAAAAATGATAAAATTTTAGAAAATAGAAAACTTATAACTATTAAAAAATCACATTATAAATCATAACAATCTGTCTATGAAAATTTTCAACTATTTTAAAATCACAACTTCAATTGTATTATTATTTTTTTTCATCATAGGATGTAAACATAAAGAAGAGGAAAACGATGATCCACAAATTAAGATTTTCAAAGATGAAATATTATTGTCGGACAAGAATGTTATCGAATCAAAATTAAAATATGAGAAAGTTAAAGATCAATCTTTAAAATCAGAATTAATTGTAAATGGAACTGTAAAAGTTATACCAAATCAGTTTGCTCAAATTTCATCTCCATTCGCTGGTAGAATAGTTAAGTCTTTCATTAATCTTGGTCAAACAGTAAAGAAAGGAGATGCTATTTTCGAAATAAGTTCTTCTGATTTTTTTCAGGCTCAACAAGAATATTATTCAGCACAACAAGAGTTAGCACAGTCTGAATTAAACTTAAAAAGACAAAAAGATTTATACGCACATGCTGTTGGAGTAAAAAAAGAATTGGAAGAAGCACAAACAGATTATAATTTAAAGAAAATTGCATTAAATCAATTAGCTGCATCTTTAAGCGTTTTTAGTTCTAAAAATAAATTAGGTCAATCACTTATTATTCGCTCTCCTATAAATGGAAAAATAGTTCAGAATGATTTAGTTATAGGTCAATATTTAAAAGAAGATCAGGAACCTTTAGTAACTGTTGCGGAATTATCTAAAGTATGGATTTCTGCACAAGTAAAAGAAAATGACTTAGGAATTTTAAATCAATTAAAAGATATAAAATTTACAATAAACGCATTTCCAGATCAAACATTTGATGGAAAAATTATAAATATCGGACAGTTATTAAATGAAGAAACAAGAAGTGTTGATGTAACTATAGAAACTATAAATAATCAATCAATTCTGAAACCTGGAATGTATGTAAATGTTCAATTAAATGATGCACCAAAAGAGGAAATTATACTTCCTACGAAAGCAATTTTTCAAGAACATGACAGTCAATATGTTTTTGTAACAACAGGAAAAAGAAAATTCAAAAAAGTAAAAATAAAAGCCGTTACTAATACTAATAATAGTGATTATGTACATATTATATCTGGATTAAAAGAAGGAGATGATGTCTTAATAGATGGAGGTATTTATTTAATGGGAGCAAAATAAAAAACAATGAACAAATTAATCGAATTAGCAATTGTAAAGAAATGGTTATTTCTTACATTATTTGTGTTTTTGGCTCTTTTTGGATATTACTCTTGGAAACAATTATCTATTGAGGCTTATCCAGATATTGCAGATGTAACATCTCAAGTTGTTACCCAAGTACCAGGTTTAGCTTCCGAAGAAGTAGAACAGCAAATAACAATTCCAATAGAAAGAGCATTAAATGGGCTTCCTGGAATGGACATTATGCGTAGTAAAAGTACTTTTGGTTTGTCAATTATAACAATCGTTTTTAAAGATGGTGTAGAAGATTATTGGGCTAGAATGCGAATCCAAGAAAGATTGAATGAAATTGATTTACCTTATGATGCTCAACCTGGATTAGATCCTCTAACATCTCCAATTGGTGAAGTTTACAGATATGTTATTGAAAGTAAAACTAAAAGTCTACGAGAATTAACAGATTTACAGCAATTTGTAATTATACCAAAGTTAAAGCAAGTAACTGGAGTTGCTGATGTATCTAATTTCGGAGGAATAACAACTCAATACCAAATTGAAGTAAATCCTGATAAATTAGTCCAATACAATTTATCTCTAAATGATGTAACAAATAGTATTAAAGATAATAATATAAATGCTGGAGGAAGCACATTAACTCACGGGGATTTAGGTTATGTTATTCGTGGAATAGGATTAGTAAAAGACCTACAAGATTTTGGTAAAATAGTTATAAAGTCTGAGAAAGGAACTCCTATTTTATTATCAGATATTGGAGAACTAAAATATGGAAACCTAGAACGTAAAGGAGTTTTAGGATATACAGATAGAAAAACAGAATACAGCGAAGGAATAGAAGGAATTGTATTATTATTACGTGGTGAAGATCCTTCTACAGTATTACAAGGTATACATGCTACAGTTGATGAACTAAATAATGAGATTTTACCTAAAGATGTAAAAATTCATGCATTTTTAGATCGCACAAGTCTTGTTGATACAACATTAAATACAGTATCACATACTTTAATAGAAGGAATAAGCCTAGTTGTTATTGTTTTAATTGTATTTTTAGGAAGCTGGCGAGGAGCACTTTTAATTGCGATTACAATACCAATATCATTACTAATTGCTTTTATATTGATGCACTTTACTTCTATTCCAGCAAATTTACTTTCGTTAGGCGCAATTGATTTTGGAATAATCGTAGATGGATCCATTGTAATGATGGAAACTATTCTTAAAAAAAGAGAAGAGAAACCAGAAGAAGAATTAAAAGAAAAAAGTATCTCTACACTTGCACAACAAGTTGCCAAACCAATCTTTTTTTCAACTTTAATAATTATTACGGCATATATACCACTTTTTGCTTTTGAAAGAGTTGAGCGAAAATTATTTACTCCAATGGCATTTACAATTGGCTATGCTTTAATTGGTGCGTTATCTGCTGCTTTATTATTAATTCCTGGATTAGCATTTTTCGTTTATAAAAAACCTAGAAAACTTTTTCATAATAAATGGTTAGAGTTTCTAACATCAAAGTATTCTAAAACAATAAATAAAATTGTAAGTAACCCCAAAAAAGTTATTCTACCTCTTATTTTCATTTTAAGTTGTACATCGATATTATGTGTCACTGTCGGAAAAGATTTCTTACCAACATTGGATGAAGGTTCTATTTGGTTACAGGTAGAATTACCCCCTGGTGTATCTATAGAAAAATCTAGAGAAATGAGTGATTCTTTAAGAGCTCATACTATGAAATTTGACGAAGTAACTTACGTAATGGTTCAAGCTGGTAGAAATGATGACGGAACTGATCCTTGGACTGCTTCTCACTTCGAAGTTTCTATCGGAATAAAACCATATAAAGAATGGAAAAGAGGAAAAACTAAAGATGATTTAATTAAAGAATTAGCTGATGAATATGCTAAAATGCCTGGATATACTGTTGGCTTCTCTCAACCGATGATAGATGGTGTAATGGATAAAATTTCTGGAGCTCATTCAGAATTAGCTGTAAAAGTTTATGGACAAAATTTTGAAGAAACTAGACATATTGCTAACGAAGTTTTAGATCAATTAAAATCTGTTAAAGGTGCTGTTGATTTATCTATCGATCAAGAACCTCCTTTACCTCAACTGCAAATCAATGTTAACCGAGATAAAATAGCAATGTATGGACTTAATGCTTCTGATGTTTCTGAATTGATTGAAGTTGCTGTTGGTGGAAAGGCTATTTCTCAAATTTTTGTTGATGATAAAGTTTATGATTTTACTTGCAGATACAAAGAAGATAGTAGAAATACACCTGAAAAAATTAGTCAATTAATGTTAACAAATGCAGACAATGTAAAAATTCCGTTATCTCAAGTAGCAGACATTAAACTAAGTACAGGAGAAAGTACTATTACTAGAGAAATGAATAAAAGACATTTAACTATAAAACTAAATTTAAGAGACAGGGATTTAAGTTCATTTTTAGCTGAAGCAAGAAAAAAAATAGAGAAAAATATTAAATATGATCATAACCAATATTCAATTAAATGGAGTGGTCAATTCGAAAATCAAGAACGTGCATACAAAAGATTATCTTATGTTGTTCCTTTCGCAATTGTAATCATGTTTATTCTACTTTATACTGCTTTTGGAAAATTAAGAGATGCTTTATTATTGATTGGAATTGTTCCGTTAGCAATTTTTGGAGGAATGTTAGCTCTTAATGTTAGAGGAATGACATTAAATGTATCTTCTGCTGTAGGATTTATTGCCTTGTTTGGTGTATCCATACAAAATGGTGTAATTATGATTTCTCATATCAACCAGCTCAAAAAAGAAGGTCTACCACTTATTAATGCAGTGACGATTGGAGCTAAAGACAGATTTAGACCTGTTTTAATGACTGCTACTGTAGCAATTCTAGGTTTATTTCCTGCTTCATTAGCTACAGGAATTGGATCAGACGTTCAACGTCCATTAGCTACTGTAATTGTTTATGGATTATTATTTTCTACTGTAATTACACTTTTTGCTTTACCAGCTTTGTATTACATGATTGAAAAAAAATGGGGCGATAATAAATCATTAAATTCTTAACAATTAAAAAGTAGAAACATGACAAAAAAATGGATGATAACTCTGGGTATTTTAATGTTATTCAATACAATTTTATTTGCTCAGAAACATGATAGTATTCAATTAGATTATTCACAGTATTTAGAAACTGTAAAACATAATAATTTAGAATATGCAGCACAAAAATTTAATGTAGATTTAGCTGAAACAGAAATAATAGGTGCAAAAGCCTTTCCAGATCCTGAATTACAATTTGGTTATTTTGATAATGGCGAATCTAAAAAACAACTTGGTGTTGGATATGTTGGAGAAATTGATTGGACAATTGAATTAGGAGGAAAAAGAAAAGCTAGAATTAATCTAGCTAAAAGTCAATATGAATTAACAAAACTAATTTTATCTGATTATTTTAAAAATCTTAAAGCTGATGCTAGTTTAGTTTTCTTAGAAGCTATTTACAAAAAAGAAATTCTTAATGTAAAAGAAAACTCTTATCAAATGATGAAAGAATTCGCTGCCGCAGATTCTATTCGATTTAAATTAGGCGTAATTACAGAAACAGATGCAAGACAAAGTAAATTAGAAGCATCTACTTTTGCAAATGAGGTTATACAAGCACAAACCGATTATTTATCAGCAAAAAATAAAATGCAATTATTTATGGGAATGGATAATCAAGAAAATTCTTTAAATCCGTTTGCTGAATTAAAAAACTTTCAAGAAGATTTTATTGAAGATGATTTAATCAATATAGCTTTAAATAATAGAAGTGATTTAATGGTTGCAATGCAAAATAAAAATGTAAGTCAACAACTTATAGATTTAGCAAAAGCTAATAGAAAAATTGATCTTGGTATAAATTTAGCAATAGATCATACAACTGTCGCTAGAAATCCAGATGCTTTTACTCCTCAATTTACACAAATAAAAGGAGGAATAAGTATTCCATTAAAATTTTCTAACCGTTACAATAACGAATTAAAAATGGCTCAAATACAATTTAAACAAAATGAAAGTGTTATAAAACAAGTAGAGCTACAAATAAAATCTGAAGTAAAAGAAAGTATTTTACAATATGAAAACTATCGTAAACAAGTTCAACAATTTAATTTAAAAATGCTAAATGAAGCAAAATTAATTTTAGATGCAAAAAAATATAGCTACAAAAGAGGAAATTCTTCTTTACTAGAAACTTTGGATGCACAAAGAACATATAACGAAATACAAACTAACTATTTAGAAACTTTATTCAATTGTGCTTCGGCAAATATTATATTAAACAAAGTGATTGGAAATTAATAAATTTCATTAGAATTTACTTAAAAAAAAAGTAACTTATAATTATCTTCCAATCAAAAGAACTTACTTTTGTGTAAAGGGGAAAAAAATATAAAAACCTATGGAAAATAACATGCTTAATCAACACCCTGCTGATATTGCAGAACAATTATCAGGGTTAGATGTAAAAAGTAGAAATATTGCTTTTTACATGCTTTCTAATGACGAAAAAGTTGAAGTTTTCTCTTATTTTGATCCCGCAATTCAGCAAGAAATTGTAAAAAGTTTGACAGATAAAGATTTAGCTGAAGTCTTAAATAATCTTGATCCTGATGATAGAACAGAACTTTTAGAAAATTTCCCTGATGAGCTAATCAAACACTTTATTAATTTATTAAACCCAGAAGAAAGAACAATTGCTCTTAACCTTATCGGCTACAAAGAAGATTCGATTGCTCGTCTTATGACACCAAATTATGTACAAGTAAAAGAAAACTATACTGTAAAACAGGTTTTACATCACATAAAGAAATATGGTAAAAAAGCAGAAACATTAAATTATATATTTATTGTTGATGGTAAAAATAGACTAATAGACGATTTAAAAATTGGAGAAATTTTATTAGCAGACGAAGAAACAAAAATGGAAGAATTAATTGATCATAATTTTGTTTCTTTAACAACAGTTACTCCTATTGAAGATGCTTTTGAAGTATTCGAAAAATATGATCGCTCTACTATTCCAATTGTAACAGAAAATGGTGTTTTGGTAGGCATCGTAACATTTGATGACATCTTAGATCGTATGAAAATGCGAGATACAGAAGACATTCAGAAATTTGGGGGGATGGAAGAATTAGATGTATCATATACTAAAACTCCAATTCTTGAATTAATAAAAAAACGTGCTGGTTGGTTGGTTATCTTATTTGTAGGTGAAATGTTTACAGCATCTGCTATGAGTTATTATGATGATGAAATTGCAAAAGCAATTGTTTTAGCTTTATTTGTTCCTTTAATTATTTCTAGTGGAGGAAACTCAGGATCTCAAGCAGCATCATTAATCATTCGTGCAATGGCTTTAGGAGAATTAAAGTTAAAAGATTGGTGGTATGTAATGAAAAAAGAATTCACTTCGGGATTAATTCTTGGTGGAATTCTTGGTATTGTTGGTTTTATTCGAATTGCTATTTGGCAAAAACTTGGTATTTATGATTATGGTGAATACTGGATGTACATTGCTATTACAGTTGCATTATCATTAATCGCCATCGTACTTTGGGGAACTTTATCTGGTTCATTAGTTCCATTTATTCTCAGAAGAATAGGTTTTGACCCAGCTACAGCATCTTCACCATTTGTTGCTACATTAGTAGATGTATCTGGACTTATAATATACTTTACAATTTCTGCTGCAATACTTAGTGGAAAGCTGTTATAATAAAGTTATTTAAAGTTTTAAAATTTATTTTTGGGCAATTGCTTCGCACCGTGCTTTTACGCTATATCTTTTTAGATTGTCATTCATTTGCTTAATTATTAATTGAATGACAATCAAAAAAGGATGTCGCTTCAATCACTATTGCAAATGAATTACATATTAAAAAATACATTTTAAAGATCATTCAAAATAAATTCAATAAAAAAAATCCAGCTTAAAAAGCTGGATTTTTTTTATTATCTACCGATATAAGTTTTTAATATTTTCGATCTCGAAGTATGTTTTAATCGACGAATTGCTTTTTCTTTAATCTGACGAACACGTTCGCGAGTTAAGTCAAAAGTTTCACCAATTTCTTCTAACGTCATCGGATGTTGACCATTTAACCCGAAGTATAAACGAATTAAATCTGCTTCACGTGGCGTTAAAGTCTGTAAAGCTCTTTCAATTTCTACACGTAAAGACTCAATCATTAACTGAACGTCTGGAGATGGAGATTCACCAATGTTTAATACATCATATAAGTTAGAATCTTCTCCTTCTACTAAAGGTGCATCCATAGATACGTGACGACCAGAGTTTTTCATTGACTCTTTTACATCACCTTCAGACATATCCAATACTTCAGAAATTTCTTCTGCAGATGGGGCACGCTCATGCTCTTGCTCTAATAAAGCGTAAGCTTTATTAATTTTATTGATTGACCCAATTTTATTTAATGGTAAACGTACAATACGAGATTGTTCTGCTAATGCTTGTAAGATAGATTGACGAATCCACCAAACAGCATAAGAAATAAATTTGAAACCACGAGTCTCATCAAAACGTTGTGCGGCTTTTATTAAACCCAAGTTACCTTCATTAATTAAATCAGGTAAACTTAACCCTTGATTTTGATACTGTTTTGCAACAGAAACAACGAAACGTAAGTTTGCTTTTGTTAATTTCTCTAAGGCAACACGATCACCTGCTTTGATGCGTTGTGCTAACTCAACTTCTTCTTCTGCCGTTATAAGATCTACTTTACCAATTTCTTGTAAATATTTATCTAACGATGCAGTTTCACGGTTTGTTACCTGTTTTGTAATTTTAAGCTGTCTCATTTAACTAAAGCCTCTTATTTTATGAATTTAATATCAATGTTTAAAAAATAGATGTGTAGCCTATTTATATATGTATACGTAATACAATGAAAAAAGGTTACAAAATAGATGAAGATTTTTTTAAAATTTAGGTAAAGATAGGTTATATTTAACGGTTACAATCCTTATAATAGCGATTACAGCACCAGAAATAATAAAATTACTATTACGGTCAATTCCTAAACTTTCTAAAATTAAATAAACAATTCCTCCTATAATACATGCAGTTGCATATATTTCTTGAACAAATATTGTTGGAGTTTTGTTGATAAGAATATCCCTTAGAACACCACCAAACACAGCAGTAAACATTCCCATCAATACAGAGATAAAATCATTTGCACCAAGCGAATGTGCTTTTTCTAACCCTACAATTGTAAATAAGGCAATTCCAAGGGTATCAAAAAACATAAAAGTTTTTCTAAGCCTAGAAAAGTAATTAAAAAAAACTCCTGCTAAAATTATTCCAATGAAGACTGAAAAAATAACGTTCATATCATTAATCCAAACCAGTGGATAACTATTCAAGAAAATATCTCTTAGTGTTCCACCTCCTACCGCTGTTATAAAAGCATAAACTGCTATTCCGAACCAATCGTGTTTTTTACGTTCATCGGCAGCTAATGCTCCGGAAATTGCAAAAACAACTGTCCCGAACAACTCAAAAACATACTGAATATCTATCATTTAACTACGTTTAAATTTAGGTAATGATAGATTATATTTAATTGCCATTAATCGGACAAATACAATTACTCCTCCAGAAACAAAAAAGTTTACACTACGTTCTACATGGAATTGCATTAAAATCAAATAAACAATTGCTCCTATTAAACATGCAACTGCATAGATTTCTTTTCTGAATAGAATAGGAAGTTCATTCAACATTGTATCTCGAATCACAGAACCAAAAACAGCAGTAAACATTCCCATTACAGGAGCAATTACTGGATTAATACCTAAATGTAAAGCTTTTTCCATTCCAACAATAGTAAACAATGCTATACCAAGGGTATCGAAAAGCATAAAAGTTCTTCTTAAACTTAATAAAGGTTTATAAAATATTGCAGCTAAAAGGACTCCAAGTCCTGCAGCATACAAAAGATTTACATCTTTTATCCACATAATATCTACAGAAAGTAAAATATCACGTACTGTTCCACCACCAATAGAAGTTAAAAAACCAATAAACCCAGCAGCAAACCAATCATAATCAGTTTGATCATCAGTTGCTAATGCACCAGAAATACCAAAAAAAAGAGTTCCGAATAACTCAAAAAAATACTGAATCTCCATCAAATTGAAAATAAAATAATTATTATTTTTTTTACAAGTGTGCAAAAGTATATAAAAGACTGAATATATACCTTCTAAATTTAAAAATAATTACATCATAAAACCGTTAAATTTTATGTTTTTACTGGTTATTTTTATTGTATTCTTATTTAAAATGAAATTAATTATTAATAATAGTAAAAAAACAATCAAATATTATAGAAAAACAATCAAATCTTTTTAAATGAAAAAAACATTAATTTTGTTGTATGAATTTCCCTGAAAACAAGAACTCAAAAAAAATATATACCATTGATGAAATTAAAGATAAAATGGCTAAATATTGTCTTTATCAAGATCGATGTCATTGGGAAGTTGAGAAGAAAATACGTGAGTTTGATTTGATTCCTGAAGCTAAAAATGAAATTATTTTTAAATTAATAGATTATGGCTTCCTCAACGAAGAACGTTTTGTTTATAGCTTTGTTAGAGGGAAAGTTAATCAAAAAATGTGGGGGAAAAATAGACTTCGACAAGAATTGAAAATGCGTAATATTGACCAAAAATTAATTGAAAATGCATTTAAAGAAGAAATTGATTTGGATAAGTATTGGATAAACATTACTCGTCTTGCTGAAAAAAAATACAATAGCCTGTATAATGAACGAGATTCATTTAAGAAGATGAATAAAATAAAATCCTACTTAGCTTATAAAGGTTATGAATTTGACTTAATAAATGAAGCGATTGCTACATTGAATATTAAATAGATTGATTTTTTTACTACAAAATATGCGTTAGGGATTGAAGTGGAAATCCTTTTTATGGAGCGTTCTAGCGAAATGAAAAGATTGTAACAAAAAGCCCGACCGAAGGGAACGCCCAAAATATATATTACAATTCATCCTTAAAAAAATACCGTTCAGTAAAATTGAATACCATATAAAGATTATTGTAAATAATTTTATTTATAAATAAACACAATATGGAAAATTTTATAAAAATCATTATCTACATTCATGCTTTTTTTGGAGGATTAGGATTAATAGCTGGTACAGCAATTATGTTTTCGAAAAAAGGAAATTTACTTCATAAGAAGTTAGGAAAAATTTTCTCTGTAGGAATGCTAGTCAGCTCTGTGCTTTCTTTATTTATTTGTATGTTACCTAACCACCATAATTCATTTTTATTAATGATTGGTGTATTTACAATCTACATGATTTTAATAGGAAATAGAGTTGTAAATTACAAAAGAAAAGAATATAAAAATTTTTTAGACAAATTGATTTCAGGTGTGATGTTAGTCACTAGTATTATGATGATTGTACTTACAGTTTATCAAAAAATATTTCATAATAATTTTCCTATTTTATTATTAATATTTGGAATTTTAGGTCTTTTTATGTCTTACAAAGACTTTGTTTTTTATAAAAATGAGGATAGACATAAAAAATGGTTAATTTCTCATGTAGGAAAAATGGTAGGAGCTTATATCGCTTCTGTTACAGCTTTTCTTGTTGCTGGCGCAGGCTTTGGTAATAATTTCTATGCTTGGATATTACCCTCTATTATTGGGACTATTTATATTATTTTTTGGGGAAGAAAATTGAATAAAGTAGCTGTTTAAAAAGAATATTTTTAATTTTTATATGATTCTAAAATAATATCAATTTGATAAATTTTATATAGTTTAGGATTCTAATTTTATTATATTATCAATAATTTGATGAAAAAATCAGAATATTATATTTTTAAAAATCGTTACGTACATTTATTGCTGTTTTTTTGAATAAAAAAAATGTTTAGCTTTGTAAGAAGCAAATAAACACAAGCAATGTCTGATTATAAATTAATTCTACCTTCTATGGGAGAAGGTGTAATGGAAGCTACTGTTACCAATTGGTTAAAAAAAGTTGGAGATACAATAGCAGAAGACGAGTCTGTTGTAGAAATAGCAACAGATAAAGTTGATTCTGATGTTCCGTCGCCAGTAGCAGGAGTTTTAAAAGAAATTTTAATCCCTGTAGATGGTATAGCAAAAGTTGATGAACCGATTGCTATTTTAACTATTGAAGGTGAGGTTGAAAATGAAGTTTCAAATAATTCAGAAACAAAAGTTAGCGAAGTACAGGAAAATGAAATTTCTGAAGCAGCAACTATTTTAAATAAAGAAATTGAATCTATAAAAACCGAATCTATTTCGTCTATCGAAGATAAATTTTATTCTCCTTTAGTAAAATCTATTGCAAAGGAAGAAGGTGTTTCTCAAACAGAAATTGATAGTATTATTGGTTCTGGAAAAGATGGACGTGTTACAAAAGATGATATTTTAAATTTTGTAAAAAATAGAGGAAATGTATCTCAGAGTATTATAAGAGAAGATGTTTCTAAACCTGTAGAAAATAAAGTGTCTACTCCACAAGCTGCCCCTGTTGCAATTGGTAATGGAGATGAAATTATAGAAATGGATAGAATGCGTAAACTTATTGCGCTAAACATGGTTCAATCTAAACAAACAGCTCCTCATGTAACTTCTTTTGTAGAAGTGGATATGACAAATATTGTTCTTTGGAGAAATAAACACAAAGATGAATTTGCTAAAAAATATGGAGAGAAAATTACATTTATGCCAATCTTCATAGAAGCTGTAACAAAAGCAATTCAAGATTTCCCAATGATAAATGTTTCTGTTGATGGAGATAAAATCATTAAAAAGAAAAATATAAACATAGGAATGGCTGCTGCTTTACCTAGTGGAAACTTAATTGTTCCTGTTATAAAAGATGCTAATCAATATAATTTAGCTGGTTTAGCAAAACAAGTGAATGATTTGGCAAATCGTTCTCGTCAGAACAAATTAAAACCAACTGAAATACAAGGAGGAACATATACGATAACAAATATTGGTACATTTGGTAATATTTTAGGAACACCTATTATTCCACAACCACAAGTAGCAATATTAGCGGTTGGCGCAATTGTAAAAAAACCTGCAGTTGTTGAAACTCCACAAGGAGATATGATTGCTATTCGCCATAAAATGTATTTATCTCATGCTTATGATCACAGAGTTGTGGATGGAGCTTTAGGTGGTATGTTTGTAAAACGTGTAGCTGAATACTTAGAAAGCTTTGAAATAAATACACCAATATAATAACGAAAATTATTCAATTAAAAATCCGGCTTTCTAGTCGGATTTTTTTGTTTTAATACTTCATTAAAAAAACAAAAATATTTTTAACTTTAAATAGGATACAATTCAATGTTTTTTATAACTTTAACTAAATATATCACACTGTATGGCAACATTCATATCAATATTAATTATTCTATTAATCTTTGTAGTATTAATTTCAACATTTTTTATTGTTGCAGTTTCTGACGCAAAAGTTAAAAAGAATAAAGAGCAATTTATTTTCGAAAATTTACCGAATGATATTGTTCTAAAATCAGTTATACGCTACAATATTGGAAGACCACAGGGAAAGTTTTTAATGATGAAATCTTTTCAAGGAAGTGGTGTGCTTTATGTGAATGATAATAAAGTAATATTCCAAGATATTTTGAACCAAGAAGACCATATTTTTGATTTAAAAACATGTAAAATTTCTTGGGTAAAAAATAAAATTAATGGAATAACAAATGCTTTTAAAATTGCGGACCATGAAGTTGTTATTTTCTTTTATATCGACCAAGGAGGTTTTATATTTAATACAATAGAAGAAAACATTTCTACTTCGGAACTTTTTAACTCTTTAAAAGCATTGAAAAAAGAACTTAAAAAAGCTGAGTAGGTAAATGAATTGTTAAACCAGTTCTGAAACCACTCATGTCTTTAAAATTATCGTTGTCTCTAAATTCAAACGAATATCCAGCATTAATTTCAACAAGACTTAATACAGCAAATCCAAGCTTTGGTGTAATTGTCCATGGAGAAACTTCTGCACGAAGAACGTAAAAAGCAGAATGCATATTAGAGCTATAAGGATCTGCACCATTATGTCTGAAGTTAAACATATATCCAGCTCCAACTTCTGGCATTACACGAAATTTATCTCTCATGTATCCCATATTAGCATTTGCACTAAAAGTTAATATATTATTATTGTTTTGAACAAGAAATAAGTCTGCTCCTACTTTTCCAAAATTACCATTCCAATATTCATAACCTATATTAAATGTAAAGTAATCGGTTAATTTTTGTTGTGCATTGGTTTGTATACAAGTAAAAAGTACTAAGAATGCTACTATTTTTTTCATGCTATAAAATTAATATATTTTATAAAATATTAGTACACATAGAAAAAATTTTAACTACAAAAATAAATAGCTATAACATTTCTGTTATAGCCATTTATTATAAAGATTTATAAATGATATTATCGACTCATTAATTCATTGTAAATCCTTTTGTATAAATTCTTCCGTAGTAATCAGCAAATTTAATAGAAACACGTCCTTTATAATTTTTTAGAACTTTTTCTATATCAGCTTTAGAACTAACTTCTTTATCGTTAACAGATAATAATATAAAATCATCTTGTACTCCAGCTTCAGCTAATTTTCCTGTATTATCATTAATTTTTACAGAAACACCATAATTAATTCCAAAACTATCTTTTTGACGCTCTGTTAAAGGTTCAAATTCTGCACCTAAAATTTCTGTTGGAGTCAAATCGGCTTTACTTCTTACTTTAGTACTTCCTTTGGCATCTTTAAGAGTAATTGTATATGTTTTTTCTGTATTACCTCTTCTCACTTTCAATGCAACTTTATCTCCTGGTCTTTTGCTACCAACAATAAATGATAAGTTAGAGAAGTTTGTAATTGGTTTTCCATCTACTTCTTTAATGATATCTCCTTCCTCAATACCAGAATCAATTGCAGAACCTTTAGAAACTAATTCTGTTACTAAAACTCCACTTTCTGATTTTACATTTTTCTTATATTGTTTGTTATATTGTTTAACTGCATCGTCATTTGATAAATCAAATCCTTTAATACCTAAATATCCGCGTTGTACAATACCGTAAGATTTAATATCTTCTACTACTTTTTTAACTAAGTTAGCTGGAACTGCAAAACCATAACCAGAATAAGCTCCTGTTGGAGAAGATATAGCTGTATTAATACCTATTAAATCTCCATTTGCATTTGTTAATGCACCTCCTGAGTTACCAGGATTAATCGCTGCATCAGTTTGAATAAATGATTCGATTGGTGATTCAGAATTTTTACCAAGAATATTAATACTTCTTCCTTTTGCAGAAACAATACCAGCTGTTACTGTAGATGTTAATCCAAATGGATTACCTACAGCTAAAACCCAATCACCAACATTAATAGCATCAGAATCTACAAATTTTGTAAATGGTAACCCCTTGTCATTTATTTTTAATAAAGCAATATCTGTACTTGGATCTGTACCAACTAATTCTGCGATATAACTTTTTTGATTATTTAATGTTACTTCTATTTTTGAAGCACCAGCAATTACGTGATTGTTAGTTACAATGTAACCATCTTGAGAGATAATTACACCAGATCCCATTCCTGATGGTTGATCTTGATCTGGTTGTTGCTGTTGTTGTCTTCTTTGTTTTTGCTCTGGTTGACCAAAAAAGAAATCGAATGGATCAAAAAATTGTTGTTGCTGTTGTTGTTGTCTTTGATTCGAATAATTCTTAATACTAACAACAGTATGTACTGCTTTATTTGATGCCTCTACAAAATTAGGCGCATTATAATTATAATTTCCCTTATAATCAACTAATTCAAAATCTCCATTTTTACCAGTTTTAGCATTTGAGATTAAAGGATTATTATCTTTGTTATTCACAAAATAAAAACCTCCTAAAGTTGTCATAGAACTTACTAATCCAACTAATAAATAACCTGTATATTTTTTCATCTTAATGTTTTAAGTTTTTTATTTTAAACTAATAAATCAAATTTAAGACCAAAATTTTAACATTTGAATCATGTTTAACTG
>DJDD01000117.1:17020-32446 GCA_002430925.1 Flavobacteriales bacterium UBA5933 | reverse complement strand
TGGTTTTAAGTATTCAAAAGTTAGTTCTTCTTTGTGTAGAATTGGTTTTATATCAATACCCCCTGGCCATTCCCAAGCAGATATAAATTGATATTCTTCATCATTTCTTTTTGCTTCACCATCTTCAGTTTGGTATTCTTCTCTGAAATGAGCACCACAAGATTCATTTCTTGTTAATGCATCATAACACATCAGTACCCCAATCTCAAAATAATCTGCTACACGACCGGCTTTTTCTAATTCAGAATTGATAGAATCAGTTTTACCTGTAACATTTACTTGTTCATAAAACTCTTTGCGGAGTTTATTGATTTCGATAATAGCAAACTCTAAACCTTCTTTTGTTCTTGCTAAACCACAATAATCATATAATAATTTTCCTAATTTCTTATGAAAATAATCAACAGTTTTGTTTCCCTTAATGTTTAATAACTCCTCTAATTTTTTCTTTGTTTCTAATTCAGCAATATCAAACTCTGGACGAGTTGTAGATATTTTTTCAGCTTTTAATTCTCCTGCTAAATAATTAGCGATTGTATATGGTGCAATAAAATATCCATCAACAGATGCTTGTAAAAGAGAATTAGCTCCTAAACGATTTGCTCCATGATCTGCAAAATTTGCTTCACCAAGAGCAAATAGACCAGGAATTGTTGTCATTAATTCATAATCTACCCATAAACCACCCATTGAAAAGTGAGCAGCTGGAGAAATCATCATTGGTTCTTTATATGCATCTATACCTGTAATCTTTTGATACATAGTAAATAGATTGCCATACTTCTCTTTTATTTTGTCTTTTCCTTGCTCTCTGATTGCCTTAGAAAAGTCCAAATATACGGCATTTTTTAGAGCTCCAATACCAAAACCAGCATCAATTCTTTCTTTTGCTGCTCTCGAAGATATATCACGAGGAGCTAAATTACCAAATGCAGGGTATCTTCTCTCTAAATAATAATCTCTTTCTTCTTCAGGAATATCGTTAGCTATTCTAGTTTCGTTTTCTTTTAAAGGTACCCAGATTCGACCATCATTTCTAAGAGATTCAGACATTAAAGTTAATTTTGATTGATAATCTCCTGATTGAGGTAATGATGTTGGATGAATTTGTGTCCAACTTGGAGAAGCAAAATAGGCACCTTTTTTATGAGCCCTCCAAATGGCAGAACCATTACATCCCATAGCTAAAGTAGATAAGTAATATATTTTACCAAAACCACCAGTAGCAAGTACAACAGCATTTGCTGCATGTCTTTCAATTTCTCCTGTTTCTAAATTTCTTACAATAACACCTTTTGCTTTACCATCAACCAAAACTAAATCTAGCATTTCATGATAAGTAAAAAGTTGAACTGTTTTTTTCTCGACTTGACGCATTAAAGCTTGATATGCACCCAACAATAGTTGTTGTCCCGTTTGTCCTCTCGCATAAAATGTTCTAGAAACTTGCACCCCCCCGAAAGATCTATTGTTTAAATATCCTCCGTATTCTCTACCAAATGGAACACCTTGAGCAACTGCTTGATCAATTAAATTTGTTGAACATTCTGCTAAGCGATATACATTTGCTTCTCTAGCTCTAAAATCTCCTCCTTTTAATGTATCTACAAACATTCTGTAAATACTATCGCCATCATTTTTATAATTTTTAGCTGCGTTTACACCTCCTTGAGCTGCAACAGAGTGAGCTCTTCTTGGTGAATCTTGAAAACAGAATGTTTTAATATTATATCCCATTTCTCCTAAAGAAGCAGAAATTGAGCTTCCAGCTAATCCTGTTCCAATAACAATAACATCTAATTTTTTTCTATTAGCTGGGTTTACTAATTTGGAAGTTTTTTTATAATTTGACCATTTATCTTCTAAAGGTCCTTGTGGTATTTTTGCATCTAATTTCATAAGTAGTAATAATTAATGAGTGATATAAATATAAATTGGCATTAAGGCAAACCCTACACATATAATTACAGAATATGCAATACCAAAAAAAGCAACCCAACGTACATATTTCGGGTGAAATAAACCTAAAGTTCTTATTCCACTAGATAAACCATGAATTAAATGATAGAATAAAGCAATCATAGCAATTACATAAACAATTACAATCCATAATTGTTGAAAGGCTGTTACAACAACAGTATATAAATCTTTATTTCCTGCAGGATCTAATCCTATATCTCCAAATTTATATACATACCAAAAGTTTTGAAAATGCATAACTAGAAACAATAAAATAATTGTACCTAATATTCCCATATTTCTTTTGTACCATTTACTTGCTCTACCCCTATTATCTTTCTTATACTTTCCAGAAGATTTTTTATTCTGAATTGTAATAATTAATGCGTAAACAGCATGTGCAATTATAGATAAGTATAATACATAAGACACTACTTTTATTAAAGCATTCCCTGATAAAAAATGTGAATAAGCATTAAAATTGTGTTGAGCAGTCTGTTCATCTAAAAATAACTGCGTGTTTCCTAAGAAATGTATTAATAGGAAGAACGATAAAAATAGCCCTGTTGAAGCCATTAGAATTTTCCTAGTGAGTGTGTTCATTGGTTAATGATTTTTAATTAATTATTTCATAATAAATTTACAAAATGTTATCTGCAAAATGTTATCCAAACTTAATAATAAGACAAAAATGTCCTAATTTAAAATAGTTCTATTTAAGAGGCTTGTATAAAATATTTAATAAATCAAAAATAAACACTTAACATTTATTGATTTATTTATATATAACCAAAAAAAGCAGGACTATTTTAGTCCTGCTTTTAAATATTTTACTAAAAATTAGTTTAATACTTCCATATCAAAATATAATGTTGCATTAGGTGGAATTACACCTCCTGCTCCTTGTGCACCATAACCTAAGTTTGAAGGAATAATTAAAAATACTTTAGTTCCCTTATTAAACATAGTTAAAGCTTCCATCCAACCTTGGATTAAACCAGTAACACCAACAGTAACATCTAATGGTTGATTTCTATCATAAGAAGAATCTAATTTTTCTCCATTATTTAAACGTAATGAATAATGAACTTTTATAGGATCTCCATGAACTGGTTTTTCACCATGACCTTCTTCTAAAATGACATATTTTAATCCAGAAGGAGTTACTTCAGCTTTTGCTTCTAATTCTTTTTGACGAGCAATTTCAGCATCTTTTTCAGCTTTTTCTTTCGCTTCTAATTCAGCTTGTTTTTTTGCATGATTTGCTTTTGCATCATCAAATGCTTTAGCTCCATCGTAGTTTTTATATTTGTCTCCTTTACGAGCAATTTCAACTTTTTCTATAACAACTGGAACTACAGGTTTGTCATCTCTAGTTTTTTCTACTGCAGCAATAGAATCAACAACATCTAAACCTTCGATTACTTGTCCGAATACTGTATGACGGTTATCTAACCAAGGAGTAGGCACTTCAGTAATAAAAAATTGAGAACCATTAGTAGCTGGACCTGAATTTGCCATAGATAAAACACCTTTTTTATCGTGTTTTAAACTTGGATCGAATTCATCTTCGAAATCATAACCAGGACCACCTGTTCCTCTACCATCAGGATCACCACCTTGAATCATAAAATCTTTTATCACTCTGTGAAAAACGATCCCATCATAAAAAGGAACTCCTTTAGCTTTAGCTTTATTTTCCTTTGTACCTTCTGCTAAACCAACAAAGTTAGCTACTGTCATAGGAGCTTGTTCTTCATATAATTTGATTGTCATAGCTCCATGATTCGTAGTCATTTTAGCATACAATCCGTCTTCTAAATTTTTAAATTCTTCTTTGCTCATTGATTTTGGAATTTTAACGCCACAACTAATTAAAGTAGTAATGACAGTTAAGATTAATAATATTTTTTTCATTTTACTAGGTTTAAGTATTAATTAGTATTAGTGTTTATTAATTTTTATAATTTTTAAATCTATAATAATAGGCTCATCGGGTGCTATTTTGCTTTGATCACCATATCCACCATAAGCTAAAAATGATGGTAATAATAATTTAGCGCTTTCTCCTTCTGAAAGTAATTGTAATGCAGCATTAACTCCTCTTGTTAAATCAGATTTACCAATTACTACTTTTTGTATTTTATTGTCTTGATAAGAATAAATAATATTGTTTTTTAAGTCCGATACTTGGTATTCAAATTCTACATAATCTCCTTTATTAGCAGTAGAACTTGTTTGTTTTTCTTCATTAGAAATCCAGAATCCAGAATTAGTTTTCACAAACTTTTCTTTACTTGATTTTATATATTCATCAAACCATTGTAATTCTTCTTGATATAATTTTTTACCTCTTTCTTGTGAGCGTTGCATAAAATCATCATTTGCATAAGAAACAGGGTATTGAATAACTTTTTGATCACAACTAATCATTGTTACTAAAATAAGTAATGTAAAAACAATTTTCTTCATCTATATAACAACATTTGTAAGTTTATCTTTATAATCAGGTAATAAACTTTGTAAATAAGCAATAGTTTCTTCCATGTTATAATCTGATCGTCCACCTGCAGCGTTCATATGTCCACCACCATTAAAATGTTTTCTAGAAAATTCATTCACATCAAAATCTCCTTTAGAGCGAAGTGAAATTTTTATAAAGTTATGTTGTGTGTCTTCAATAAAAATAATTGAAAATATATAATTATCTACACTTAATCCATAATTTACAAATCCTTCTGTATCTCCTTTTTGAAAACCATTTTTCAATAAATCTTCTCTCGTTAAATACATGAATGCCGTACGATATTCTGGTAAAAACGTTAAATTATTTAATGTTAATGCTAATAATTTTAATCGTCCTTGTGTTTGAGAATCATTTACATAAGATGTAACTTTATCTACTTCTACCCCTTTGTCTATTAATTCGGCAACAATTCTATGTGTACTTGCTGAGGTATTTCTGAATCTGAAACCGCCAGTATCTGTCATTATTCCAGTGTATATACATTCTGCAATTTCTTTATCAATTTTATCAAGATCATTCATTGCATTGATAAAGTTATAAACCATTTGACACGTCGCTGGCATTTCTATATCAGAATACATAAAATCAAATGTATCTGGTTCTCTATGGTGATCTATTAATATTTTTGGAGCAGAAGAACGTTCTACCCAAGCTCCTAAATCGTCAATTCTTTTAACGGTATTAAAATCTAAAATAAAAATTAAATCAGCTTGATGAATTATAGCTTCAGCAACCTTAGGCTTATAATCTGCAATAACAATATCCTTAGAAGATGGCATCCATTTTAAAAACTTAGGAAAATCGTTCGGAGCAACAACATTACAAAAATGACCTAGTTTTTTTAAGTAATGAAACATAGCTAAAGTAGAACCGATTGCATCACCATCAGGATTTTTATGTGGTAATATTGCAATTTTTTTTGGTGTTGATTTTAAAAGAACTTTTAGTTCCTCGAAATTTGTCATTTGCATAGTTGCAAATATAGGAAAACAACTGAAAAAATAGAACTTAATCATTAATAAAAAAGTCGTCTAATTGAAAAAATAGACGACTTTTTTATGATTTAAAATTATTTTATTTAGCTAAAGGAATTGAGATAAAATCTGTTTTGTCTTTGAATTGGTCAAAAGTATATTTCTGATAGTTCAATGAACCATACATTCTAACATAAAATTCGGCTCGAGATAAATCTGATAAAACAGTCCAAACAGTAAATTCTGTTAAATATTCCCCATTTGCAGATTGTTCTCCTTCTCCACTTTTATCTTTTGTAATATTTTTTGGGCGATCAAAATTATTCATAATATGACCTAATTCAGCAATTTGTTCATCTGCATCATCTACTGCATTCGCAAATGAAGAATAATAAAAAGCTCTTATAAATCTTCCTACAGATGTTGAAGATGCTGGTAATGCTGAGGTTGCAATTCCACTATCTGGTTGAACTAAATTAATATTTCCTATCTTAGATGTACTAACATCTATATTAGATAAATGAGAATAATTATGTAAGTTTTCCAAGTGCCAAGGAAATTCTGGTCCATTTGTCAAAACTCCTGTAGGATTATCATATACATTTAATGTGCTATTAGAAATTTCAACTACAACACTTTCTCCTGTTTTGTCATAAATAGCAAAGTGAAAAGGAGACTTGAGATTACCTAACATTGATAAACTCTCAGAGTAAAATACAACTTCACGTTTTAAACCATCTTTTAATTCATTTACAGTTGCAAAATTTGCTAAAGCCCATTCTCCAAAATTCATAAAAGGAATACTAATTGCATAATCTTTTACATCTGGTTCTCCTAATCCTGTATTATGAATCATATTAAGACTAAAGCTTAAACCTTCTAGATTAATCCCTTGCGTTGCCAATCTTGTATTATCTTCACTTACTGGGTCTGTAATAGCTATAATTGGATATTTAGATATATATTTTAAGCCAAGTGTTTTATCTGGAGAAGGATGTTGAAAAACATGATTCTTTGGATAATATGTAAGACTAGAAGTAATCAAATCTGTAGTAAATTCCATTCCTCGTCCATGATATATATTCCCTTTTTTATCTTTTATCCTTAAAGAAGTACATGCAAATGGAACAACTGGTTTTAAATTTTCATCATTAACTTGTTCTATTTCATTAAAAATAATTTGACTTTTATTGATATGACTAAGTTTTTTTAATTTCATGATTTAGGTATTTTAAAAAAAAAATTAATTTCATGATTTACAAGTTACATAATATTTTCATATTAAACATATATCATTTGATAATACTTCTTTAAATTATAAAATTGTAGTCAATTATTTTTTGAATAGATTTGTATTGATTAAGCACCGAATTAATTTATGTTCAAAATATATTGTTACCTATTTATAATTAATTTCCTTTCTTTCATTGTTTTTTGGATAGATAAATATTTAGCAAAAAAGAAAAAAAATAGAATTCCAGAAAATACATTATTTCTTTTTTCTTTATTAGGAGGAAGTTTAGGATCTATTCTTTCGATGATAATTTTTCATCATAAAACAAAAAAAACATCATTCAAATTGAAGATGTTTTTTATTATTTTAATTCAAATATTGATTATTTATTGCTATTTCAATCAATTTTAAAATTTCATTCTACGATTTTCTTTTTTTTCTGCGTGTTGTTTCTTCTGATTTAATCTTTTTTGTTTAGATGCTTTAGTTGGCTTCGTTTGTTTTCTAGCCTTTTGTAATACAATGGCTTTATTAACTAATTGTAATAATTTACTTGTTACAGCAATTTTATTATCCAACTGCGAACGAGATTCTTGAGAAGAAACTTGAAGATAACCTTCTATATTAATCTTATTTTTTAGCTTCTCTAATATTAACTTCTTTTCATCTTCAGAAAAAAAATACGAATCAAGTACATTCCATCTTGCTATAACCATGGTTTCAACTTTATTAACATTTTGACCTCCTGAACCACTACTTCTAGCAGTTTTATAAATTATTTCTGAAGAAAAATTTTTCATCTAATTTCTTTTTTTATTATAAATAGCATGGGAAATAAAACATAATAAAGTAAAACATATTCCTACAGCTACAACTCCATTCCATTGGTATTTTCCCCAAGCATTTGCTGCTATGTAAGTACCTAAAGAACCGCCAATAAAATAGCTTGTCATGTAAACTGTATTTAATCTATTGGTTGCAGTTGGATTTAAAGCAAATATTTGTGTTTGATTACAAACATGCATGGATTGTAAACCTAAATCAATTAAAATAACTCCTATAATTAATCCCCAATATGTAAATCCGAATTGATAAAAGAATCCCCAAGCAAATAGCATAATTATTATTGCGTAAAATATTATTCTATTTATCGATAAGTATTTATTTACTTTTCCAACTAATGCTGCAGCTAATGCTCCTACAGCACCTATTACACCAAAAGCACCTGCTATTCCACTTCCAGCATGAAATGGAGCTTGTTCTAAATGAAAAACTAAAGTCGTCCAAAATGCACTGAACGCAGCAAAACCTGTTGCTCCTCTAAAAGAAGCTAATCTAAGTAAAGGTTCATTTTTTATAAGTTGAGTTATAGATTTCATTAAACCTAAATAAGAACCTTTATAATTGGGTTGAATTTCTGGTAAAAAAATGTAAATCAATATCCAAAGAATAAACATAATTACAGCGCCAATTAAGTAAACAGCACGCCAACCTAAAAATTCTCCTATAAAACCACTTAATACTCGAGAAAGTAAAATACCAACAAGCAAGCCACTCATAACCATCCCTATTGCTTGAGGTTTCTTAGCTGGTTCTGCTAGTTCAGAAGCCATAGGAACAAAAATTTGAGGAACAACAGAAGTAAAACCAATTAAAAAACTAAGAGGAAATAACCAAATTATAGATGGTGAAAAATACATTCCCAATAATGATAATATTATAAAAATAAAATCGAAAAGGATTAATTTTTTTCGTTTTAATAAATCACCTAATGGAATAATAAATAATAATCCAAAAGCGTAACCAATCTGTGTTAACATCGCTATTGCTGAAACTTTACTTTCAGGTACTTTAAATTCTTTAGAAATAAGAGATAATAATGGTTGATTGTAATAATTATTTGCAACGACTAAACCACTTCCTATTATCATAATCCATAAAATAATAGGTGTTAACTTTGGTTTTATAAAGTTATTTTCCATTAATAATTACTAGCTTCGTTTAGAATAATTAGATCTTCTTCAGATAATTCTAATTGAATAGCTTCAACAAAAGAATTAACATGATTCTCTTTAGTTGCACTAGCAATAGGTGCCACAACTGTTTCTTGTTTTAATAACCAAGCCAATGAAACTGCAGCATAAGAAACATTATGTTTTGAAGATACTTCAGATAGAGCATCTAAAATTTTAAATCCTTTTTCGTTGTAATATTTCTTTACTTTATCTTTTCTAGCACTTTCGTTCAAATCTTCTTGTGATTTATATTTGCCAGATAAAAATCCACTAGCTAAACTATAATAAGGAATCACTGCTAAATTATATTTTTCAGCAACTGGGCGCAAAAACTCCTCGAAATGTTGTCTATCATATAAATTGTATTCTGGTTGTAAAGTTTTGTATGCAGGTAAATTAAACAATGAAGATTTTTCTAAAGAATTAATTAATCTTTGGAAAGAAAAATTTGATGCGCCAATAAATCTAACTTTACCTTCTTTTATAATTTGATTATATGCAGATAATGTTTCTTCAACAGGTGTTTTTGTATCATCATAATGTGTTTGATATAAATCAATATAATCTGTTTTTAATCGACTTAAAGATTCATCAATTTCTTTTAAAATATGTGCTTTTGTAGTATTAGGCTTGTCTTGTACAAGATTTCTACCTCCTACTTTTGTTGCTAAAACTATTTTATCTCTTAAATTTCTTTCTTTTAACCATTTTCCAATAATCTTCTCCGATTCAGTACCTACATTACCAGGAACCCAATGAGAATAATTATTTGAAGTATCAATAGCATTAAAACCTCTATCAATAAAAATATCTAATATTCTAAATGATTCTTCTTCATTTAATGTCCAACCAAAAACATTTCCTCCGAAAATAATTGGTGCTATTTGTAAATCCGTATTTCCTAATTGTACATTTTTCATGGTGTAAATATAAAAAAAGCTACTATGAAAGTAGCTTTATTCTTCAAATAACATCATTAATATAAAAGTAACTTTAATAAATTATTTCTGAATTGATACTATCTCAAAGCCTACTTCTTCAACAGTATCAATTATATCTTCTTCAGAAAGCTTTGTTTTTACAGTTAATATTTTATCTTCATTTGCAGTATCAACTTGCCAAGATTCAGTATCAACTAACTTATCAAGAAAAGGTTTTATTTTACTTACACAACCACCGCAATTTATATTTGTTTTAAATTTTAATTCTTTTGTTTCCATAATAATTTTAATTTTTTGATTATATAAATTTCAGTAATTATATAAACTAAGTCCTTATATAATTACTACAAATACTTACATTATTTATAGATTTTTAAATTAATTTTGCCAAACATCTCTAATTAATAACTTCAATTTATAAAAATGAGTCTTAAAAAAGATCAAAAAATAATCTTAGGTATCAATGAAAAACCAAGACTAGAACAAGGAATTCTATTGAGTATACAACATCTTTTTGCTATGTTTGGTGCTACTGTTCTTGTTCCTTCTTTAACAGGGATGAGTCCAGCAATCGCACTTATATCAAGTGGAATAGGTACATTGGTTTTTATATTGATTACAAAAGGTAAAGTTCCATCTTATTTAGGTTCTTCATTTGCGTTCATTAATCCTATTATTGTAATGAAAGCTATGGAAGCAAAACCAGATAGTGGTGTAGCTTTTGGAAGCTTTTTGGTCGGTAGTTTTTTAGTTGGATTTACTTATTCTTTGGTGGCTTTATTAATTGCAAAAGCAGGTACAAAATGGCTTATGAAATTACTTCCTCCAATTGTTGTGGGACCTGTAATTATGGTCATCGGATTAGGGCTTGCATCTACAGCAATAAAAATGGTGATGAACAATCCTACAGGCGATTATGATTTAACTTATGTATCCATAGGTTTTGTAACATTAATTATCACCATAATTACTGCAATATTTAGTCGTGGTTTTTTAAGTGTAATTCCTGTTCTAGTAGGTATTATTGGAGGTTATTTATTTTCTATTATCATGGGAGTTGTAAATCTTGATCCAGTAATAGAAGCTAAATGGTTTATGATTCCAGAATTCACAATCCCTTTTATCGATTATACACCAAGATTATCATGGTACGTAGTCTTTCTTATGATCCCTGTAACAATTGTTCCAATTGCTGAACACATTGGTCATCAATTGGTTTTAAGTAAAGTTGTAGAAAAAGACTTAATAGAAGACCCTGGTTTAGATCGTTCTATGCTTGGTGATGGTATCGCTACAATGATTGCTGCATGTTTAGGTGGTCCTCCAAGTACAACATACGGAGAAAATATTGGTGTTCTTGCAATTACAAGAGCATTTAGTATCTATGTATTTATTGGCGCTGCTTGCTTTGCTATTTTATTCGGTTTTTGTGGTAAAGTTTCAGCTTTATTAACAACTATTCCTACTCCAGTTATGGGTGGTGTATCTATTTTATTATTCGGAATTATAGCATCAAGTGGATTAAGAATGTTAATCGAAAATAAAGTAGATTTCAAAGTAAAAAGAAACTTAATAATTTCATCTGTTATTTTAATAATAGGAATTGGTGGAGCAGCAATTCATATTGGCGACTTATTTTCTTTAGAAGGAATGGCACTAGCTTCAATTACTGGTGTTATTTTAAACCTAGTTCTTCCTGGTAGAGAATTTATTTCATTCAAAGAAATGTTTGATGAAGACTAAATAAATTTATTCAAAAATTTCATAAAGCAACAAAAATATTGTATATTTAAAACAAAATTGCTGTTATGCCTACAGAAGTAAAAAACATACAAAGGTTTAATACTAAGAGAAGTATCAATAAAGCTCGTACAAAAGGAGCTTTAGATAAATCTTGGAAGCTAGAATCTGATAATAAAATTTATACTTGGAATAATAAGTTAGAACGTGTAAATATTATTAGAGAAGGTATTCCTTATCAATCTATTGAGGTTATAAGTGAACGTTTAAATAAACCTGTAAAATCAATACTAAAAATAATTGGTGTTCCACAAACTACTTACAATAAAAAGAAAGTAGAACATTCTTTATTGGATAGTCGAGATAGTGAGTTGATTATAATGATTTCAGAATTAATAGATTATGGAACAGAAGTCTTTAACAATGAAATCGATAAGTTTCAACGTTGGTTATACAAATCCAATGTCTCATTAGGCGGTTCTACTCCAGAAAGTCTTTTGGATACTGTTACAGGAATTAACGAAGTAAAATATAGTCTTAACCGATTAGAATACGGAAATCTTGCTTAATGATTGTATATAGAATTGAAAGAGAAAAATATTTAAAAGACACATTAAAGGGTATTGGAGCATCGCTTTCTCCTGGTTTCAGATGGAATAGCTTAAACACAAGGTTGGTTTATACTGCAGACAGTAGAGCTCTTTCTACATTAGAAGTTTCAGTGCATTTGGATTTAATTGAAGATTTACCAAATGATAGATATATGGTAGAAATAGATATTCCTGACAATATTTTAATTTTAGAAGTTGCTCTAGAAGATTTACCTAAAAATTGGGATGCAAAACCTCCTGTTTTATCTACTCAAACACTTGGTGATGATTTTGTTTTAGAAAATAATGCAGCAATCCTTAAAGTTCCAAGTAGTATTATTTCTCAAGAATATAATTATCTCATAAACCCCTTGCATCCAGATATAAAGCGAATAAAAATTACAAAAAAATATCCTTTTTTATTTGATCCTAGATTAAGTGCAAATAAAAAGTAATTAGGCTTTCTTTATTTTAAAAAAGCCTAATTTTTTTATATTTATTTTGGGCGTTCGAGCGTGTTTTTCGCTATATCTTTTATTCACTAATCGTTTCATAAAAGGATGCCGCTGCAACCACTAACGCAAACAGAAATTCAATAAAAAAAATCTACTTCAATTTCGAATTTATTAAAGGAGTTGGTAGAGAAACATAATCGTCTTTATCAGTAGGAACAACAGGAAATTTATGATCAATCCAATCGTTCTTAGCTTTTTCTATAACAGCTTTATCAGAACTTACAAAATTCCAAAAAATGTAATGTTCTTCTGGTAATTTATTTCCTCCAAAAATATATATTACTGAATTAGCTTTGACTTTAAATTGGCATAAAGTAGAATCTTCTACGACTAATAATTGTTTTGTTCCATAATTAGTATCACCATCTTTTATTTCACCTTCTAGAATATAAAGAGCACTTTCACCATATAAATCTTTCGCATTAGAAAAAGTAAAGTCCTTTTTTGCTTTTATTTCAACTAAATACAAAGGGGAATAAACAGGAACTTCAGATTTATAACCAGCAAATTCACCAGCAATCAATTTGAAACCTGCTTCTGCAGTCGACCATTCTGGTAATTTATCAGCTTCAACATGAACAAAACTAGGTTCAATATTTTCTAACTCTTTTGGTAAAGCAATCCATATCTGTAGACCATGCAAAACTTTATCCGTTGTTCTTAAATATTCAGGTGTTCGCTCAGAATGTACAACTCCTTTACCTGCAGTCATCCAATTTACTGCTCCAGGTTTTATTTCTACTTCAGTTCCTAAACTATCACGATGCATTATAGCGCCTTCAAATAAATAAGTTAAGGTTGATAAACCAATATGTGGATGAGGACCAACATCTAAATTTTGATAATCTTTTAGTTTTGTAGGCCCCATATGATCAATAAAAACAAATGGCCCTACATGTCTTTTTTGTTTAAAAGGCAATAATCTTCCCACTAGAAAATTACCTATATTTGCCGCCTTTTCTTCTATTATTAATCCAACATTCGACATTATATTACGATTTAAAGATTGAATAAAAATAAGAAATAAATGGAAGATTCAACATTAAATAATTGATATAAATAATCTATTTAAGATAAGTTATTTACGTTAAAACTTAATTTACTTTATATAGCTAACTATCTGTATATGAATATTTATCTAATTAACTAATAATTTTATATAAAAACAATTTATTGATTTATAAATATTTATCCATTTTTAAGTATTTGTAAATATTTACAAATACTTAAAAATGGATAATGTATAGAGCAAAATATAACTTAACATTTATATATTAATGTTATACTTTAACTAAGCTCTAAATTTTCTTTTGATAATTATTTTTCTTCTTTGTTTCTTGAAAATAATTCGAATAAGACGATAACCATAAGTTACCTTTTTATGTTTTGTAATAATAGGAAATGCCATTGTACACATCAAAGAAATACATGCAGTTGTTCCAATAGCTCCTCCATAACCTGTAAATAATTTACTTGTAAAATGTAATAAGACAGAAAACAATATTGGAGAAAAAAGTAATGAAAAATAACTGATATTAATTGTAGATGATACCATCCCAATGAATGTTCCCCCTACAACATATAAAGGTATATTTTGTGTATAAATTGAAGGGAAAATTGTAGGAAAAAAATGAAAAAATCCTCCAACGAATAATGCAATTAAAGCTGATGCTCTTACTGGACCTTGTTTTAAATGAATATTTAAAAAGTAAGTAGTTAATGTTGCTAAAATTGATGAGGTTGTAAAAATTATAAATTCTATTAACATATCAACCAAAAATTAATTTAAACAATAACATACTTAATAATACACCAACAAAAGCTAAAGTACCAAGCTTACCTCCTACACCAACAAAAAGAGATTTTGTCGCAAAAAATAAAATAGCTGTTATTATACCAGCTGTCATTATCATAAAATAAACATATTTGAATTCTAATGACGTCATTCCTATGAATGCTCCGCAATATATTGGACCAGCTAATTGTTTTAAATACTCTGACCTTAAATTTAATTTTGTTAAAAATGAACCTATAGTTCCCACAATTCCTGCAGAAAAAACTCCTCCTAAACTAAATTGATTATTAAGAATATAAGTTATTATAGCTGCAATTGGAATCCAAAGAGCTAATGATTTTTTATCAAAAGAATATTCTTGATGATGTAACGGAAATTTTTTATAAACTATTAGCAGAAGAATTAACATTCCAACGATAATGTATGGAACTGCATAATGTTTTATTCTTTCATTAAGTATTGCAAATAGAAATAAAAACTGTATAATAAATATAAGAAGTATTGTTATAAATTTTATGATGCGCTTGCTTATCACAACTTGCTGTTTTATTTGCAAAATTACGCGTTTTACACATCATAAAAAATATATTCTTAAGATAGTTTTTCTATTTAATATATTTAATCCTTTCTTCTTCTAAATCAATTTGATGAATTTGTTGACGAATTAAATCTTCATCAATTTCAGGATCTTTGTTTAATTCACTTAAATAAATACGTTGTAGTTCAAAAATTTCAATTAGAACATCTTTAATATCCTCGTCAATCCATTTTGTTTCTTGTGCTTTGGATTGATCTTCCCAATACTTCAGAATTCTTTGCATAGCAATATTTTCTTTTAAATTACAATCCTCATTCTCATATTTAATTTTTAATTGTTCGTATATATGAGTTTTTAAACCTAATTTAATTTTTGTTCGTGAATCTTCAATATCTTCATCAAGATTTTTAAATGGTTTTATTTTTCTAATTATAAAAGGTAATGTTAATCCTTGAATAACTAATGTCAATAATATAACAACAAATGTTATAAATAAAATTAAATCTCGTTGAGGAAACATTTTACCATTTTCTAAATACAAAGGAATTGATAATGCTGCTGCCAAAGACACAACTCCTCTCATTCCAGTCCAGCCCAA
>DJDD01000117.1:0-16942 GCA_002430925.1 Flavobacteriales bacterium UBA5933 | reverse complement strand
AGACCTTTATAATTATTAATGGATAAATTTAATTGTTTTGCAATACTTGGTCTAAAAATAATAGTTGCTAATAGACCTGCAAATGAACTTATTATTCTAGAAACTATTAAAATAATTGTTACAATAATTCCATACCATATTGCTGTTGTTATAGATATTCCTTTAGAATGAATACCAGTAACAATTTCTGGTAACTCTAAGCCTATTATAAAAAATACAATCCCGTTTAATAAAAAAGAAAAAGCCTCCCAAAAACTAATACTTTTCAATCGAGTTGAACTGTTCATAAATGTCATTTTCATTTTAGACATATATAAACCTCCCGCAACTACAGCCAAAACACCAGAACATTCCATTTTTTCTGCAATAAAATACATAATATATGGCTCTATTACAGTTAATATAATAGCAGAAGATGTATCTGCAGAAAAACGTTTATGAAATTGTATAAATAAAAAAGCTATTATTAAGCCTACAGCAACACCCCCAATTATCATCCATAAAAATTCTGATATAGCATGAGAAATTATAAATTGCCCTGTTCCAACAGCCACTAAAGCAAATCGTAAAATAATTAAAGAAGATGCATCATTTAATAAACTTTCTCCTTCTAAAATAGCTGAGGTCGATTTAGGTATTTTTACAAATTTTGTTATTGCTGCAGTACTTACTGCATCAGGAGGAGAGACAATTCCTCCAAGAACAAATCCTAAAGCAATTGTAAAACCTGGAATAATATAATTAGAAGCAATTGCCACCAAAAATGCAGAAAATAATACAACTAAAAATGCAAAACTTCCAATCATTCTCCACCATTTTTTCATTTCTTTTAAAGAAGCATTCCATGATGCTTCAAATAATAATGGAGGTAAAAATATAAAGAAAATCCAATCTGGATCAACTTTTACAACAGGTAAATTTGGAATAAAACTAATAGCTAACCCTACTAAAACAAGTAAAATAGGATATGCTATTTTTAATTTATTTGCAATAATATTTAATAATACAATTAGAAATATTATTGCTAATAGAAAAGGTAAGTAGTTCATTGTTTAGGTTTTTAATTTGTAAATATAAATAAAACAATCAGTTACATTCAAAATATAACTGATTGAAAATTAATTTTTTAAATATATTTTGTTAAATATTTAATTTAAGTCATCTAGAACTGATTTTAATATATTACATCCTTTTATTATATCTTCATCAGAAATATTAATTGGAGGTGTTATACGTAAAGTTTCAATACTATACATTAACCAAAAAATGATTAATCCTCTATTCATACATTCAGATGCAACTCGCAAAGCATAATCAACATCTCTTACCTCTGGAGCAAGCATCAATCCTTTACCATGAATCTTTTTTATTTTTGGATGTTGTAAATATTCTCTAAATAAAGCTTCTTTTCTATCAATATCTTCCATCAGCTTTTCTTCCTCAATTACATTTAGTAATTCTAATGAAGCAGCAGCAATAACAGGATTACCACCAAAAGTTGTGATATGTCCTAACTGAGGATTTTGTTTCAATGAAGCCATAATTTCATTTGATGTCATAAAAGCTCCTACTGGTAAACCACTTGCCATACCTTTTCCCATTGCAACAATATCAGGAACTATTCCAAAATGTTCAAATCCAAATAATTTACCTGTTCTTCCAAAACCAGGCTGAATTTCGTCCATAATCAATAAAGCACCTACATCTTCGCAACGTTTTTTTAATTTTATAAAAAAATCATTCTCTGGTAAACGAAAACCTGAAGCACCACGGATACTTTCTACAATAACACCGGCTGTTTCTGTTGTTATTTTTTGTAAATCGTCTTCATTATTAAAATCTATAAAATATACTTCTGGTAATAAAGGTCTAAAAGCTGATTTTTTTCTTTCATCACCTGAAACACTTAAAGAACCGTGTGTATTTCCATGATATGCATTTCGAAAAGATATTAATTGTCTTCGTCCAGTAAACCTTTTTGCTAGTTTTAAAGAAGCTTCAATTGCTTCTGTCCCTGAATTAACTAAATAAACTTGCTCTAAACCATTTGGTGTTAGTTCAACCAAGCGTTTACAAAGTTCAACTGGTTTTTCTTGTGCATACTCACCATAGACAGCAACATGCATATATTTATTTACTTGATTAATTATAGCTTGATTAATACGAGGATGACTATGTCCTAAAGTATTTACCGAAACTCCTGCTACAAAATCAAGATAGGCTCTTCCATCTTTACCATAGATATAAGAGCCCTTTGCGTAATCAACTTCAAAACCAGAAGCAAAATTTGTTGTTTGTGCTTGGTATTTAAAAAATTCGTCTTTTAATATTCCCATTTTTATTTTAATAATAGAAAAATTCCAATTCCTCCTAAAGCATAGGCTGCAACAGTAAGAGCATCAGATTTTCCTTTTGAAAATTTTCTAATTTTTACATCTTTAATTTCATCTTTATGAAATTTTAATTCATGTGTTGGTTTACCTTTTTTAATAGCATATAAAGTATCCGCTTTCCATTGTTTAGCTTCTATTTTATAATATGTATTATTTACATCAATTTTATAAAATTGATTTGTTTTTATAATATCTGTTATTTTAATTTTAGAAAGATCTAATTCTACCGAAGAATTTTTAGATTTTTCTTTGTTTTTTGTATTTGAAATATCTTCTTCATTAAGAACTTGAACATTCGTATTTCTAACATTTTTTAATTTATTACCAACTAAATTTGTATTCTCATTTGAATTATTTTTTAATGATTCAACATTTTCAGGTTCAAATGCTACATAACTATAACAACTAGATAAAATTAAAGTAAAAGCAAATACAATTGATGTTTTTTTCATAAATTAAAATATTTAAGTACTAACGAATAAAAGTGAAAAAGATTTTATTTTGATTCTACAAAAATATCTTTCCATGTATTTAGACGCTCTCCTATCCTCCATTTAAAATCTGGCAAATAACGAAGTTCTTCAGGAAATTTAGACAAAGGATACATTTTACCGTCTGATTTTACACGGCAAGCAACTAATTCAACTTCATTTCCAACAACATCTGCTTCAATAATTCCACAATAAGAAATGTTCACTCCATAACGTTCTTTTTGTTTGGTTTTTTCATCCGTATCATCCATGTATGTTAATGCTACAGCATTTTCTTCAACATTAAGAAAATCAATTTTATCATCGTGAAATAATACAGTTAAATATTTTCCTTTAATTTGATGGTATTCATTTTCAACTAATGAATCTACTTTCGCAATCACAAATGCATTATTGAATACTTTCATAGAATCAATTTTTTGTGATTTAGCATTTGTGTAAGCTTCCATAAAATCTCCTGTTACTTGGCTATCTCCAGACCACATAATTGGATCTTTATAAAATTGCATAACACCTTTTGTTTGGTTATAAACTAAAGAGTCAGATTTTCCATTAACATTAGATTTATAAAATCTAGCCTTATGAAATGCTTTTACAATAGAAGTAGAATCAACATCGTGTCGTTTAACTGCCAACAATGTGTCTGCACTAATGTAAAGTGAATCTTTATCAAATGCTTTTATTGCATAAGCATTTTTTGTAACAAAAGCAGAATCTAAATAACGATAAGCTTCGCCATAATCTCCTTTCAATATTCGTTTTTCTAAAGGGTCGTCAAGAACAACATTTTTCTCTCCTCTTCCAAAACCTGTTTTATCATTAAAATAAAGTTTTTCTGCTGATAATATTTTATTTTGATAATAAACTTTAGAATTATTTCTTAACCACGCTTCTCCTGTTTTTTTATTAAAATCTCCATCAGATGTGATTATATATTGAGAAGGATCGTTACGTCTTGTTATTTTTGAGTAATCTCTAAAAGTAGTTATTCCAGTAATGTCATTGGTTGTCATTTTTCTAGAATAAATTGTGTAATCTTTATTTGTGATAAAAACTTCTGAACCAAAAGTTGATGATTTTTCTTTTACATTGTAAATAACATTCTTCCCTTCAACCATTGTCCCATCAGAACCTATTGTCCTATAGGTATCATTAACAATTATATTACCTGTTAAACGTTCATAAATCATTTTATCTGCATAAATCTGCTGTGTAGGTGTTTTTACATCAACATTTCCTATACCAGTTGCTATTTCTGTAGTACGGTTATACTCCATATAGTCTGATTGTATTTTTGAACTAGGATCAGTTAAAACAACATTTTCAAAAGCTTTTGCAATGGTCGTTTGTCCATCATACTCCATTCTTTTTGCTGTAATAGTTTTGTCTTTACTTACAAGCTTTGCGTTAGACCAAGCAACAGCTAAATTTTTATCTTGGTATAAGACAGCACTATCTGCATAAATTATATCTCCTTTATATTCAATAACTACATTACCAGTAAGAAATTGATTTCCTTCAAATCTTTCAGGATTTTTAGTAATAAAATCAGCATGTTTCAAATTTGCTCTAGCCTTTTTTGGCTTCTCTTGTGCATACAAAAACGAGCTAAACATTAATAACACAAAGAAAAAAGCTTGAATAAGCAATTGATTATTAATTGTATTTAGATGTATTTTTTTTAAATTATTTTCTGTCATTATATCTGCTAAAAACAGTTCAAAATTAGTGTTATTTTTTTCTACTCAAAAATATTTTATTGATTAACTATTCAACAAGAATTAAAAATATATCCTTTAAAATAATTTTTTGAAAAACCTTCACATGTTTTCCTCTTCAATTTTTTATATACAATAAAGAATAATAGTTAACCCCTTTAAACCTATAGACTATTTAGAGTATATAGATTTATTATTTAATTTTTTGTAAGACAACTAATTTGTATATTCGATTTTTTAACACATATTCAAAATAAAAAAATGGAAATCATAAAAGATAGGCTAAATACGCTAAGAGAAATAATGAAAAAAAATGGAATTAGTGCTACTATTATTCCTGGAACAGACCCACATGGAAGTGAGTATTTACCTAACAAATGGAAAGAACGCCAATGGATTTCAAATTTCAACGGTTCAGCAGGTACAGCTGTGGTTACATTAGAAAAAGCAGCACTTTGGACAGATTCAAGATATTTTATACAAGCAGAGGACCAATTAAAAGATACTACATTTGAATTAATGAAAATGAAGTTACCTGAAACTCCTAGTATAAATGAATGGATTATAAGTGAATTAGATAAAGGCGAAACTGTAGGATTAAATCCACAAATGTTTTCTCATAATTCATTTTTAGAGAGTTTTAATGATTTCAATTTTAATGAAATTAATGTAACATCTATTGATTTAATTAATGAAGCATGGTCTGATAGAGAAGATTTACCAAAAAATGAAATCTTTTTATTTGAAAAAAAATATGCAGGTAAATCTGCTTCTGAAAAAATAGCTGAAGTAAGATATGAAATGCAAAAAAACAAAACTAATGTTTACATATTGAATTCATTGGATGAAATTGCTTGGTTATTTAACATTCGTGGAAATGATGTTAATTACAACCCATTAGCTATTTCTTATGCCGCTATTGATTCTGAAAAAGCATATTTATTTATCGATGAAGAAAAAGTAAGAGAAGATGTAAAAACAGAATTAAATAAAGAAGGTATATACATTTTACCATATTTATCAATATATGACTATCTACAGGAATTGACTGAAAACTCACATGTTCTAATTGATGGAAATCGAATTAATCAATCATTATTTGAATCAATTCCTGTAGAAAGTACAATAAAGTTATGTGCTTCTCCAGCAACTTATTTGAAAGCTGTAAAAAATGAAATTGAATTAGAAGGTTTTAGAAAAGCAATGGTAAAAGACGGTGTTGCATTGACGAAATTTTTTATTTGGTTAGAGGAAAATGTTGATACTAATGAAATAAATGAAGTTACAATTGAAAAGAAATTAATTGAATTTCGTGCTCAACAAGAAAATTTTAAAGGAGCTAGCTTTGGAACCATTTGTGGATATGCCGATCATGGAGCTATGAATCACTATTCTGCAACTGAAGAAACAGCATATACAGTTGGTAGAGATAATATGCTACTTATAGATTCTGGAGCTCAATTTCTAGAAGGAACAACGGATATTACTCGTACTTTAATTTTAGGAGAACCTACTGCACAACAAAAAATTGATTATACTCTTGTTTTAAAAGGAAATATAAATTTATCGGAAGCTATCTTTCCAGCAAATACACGAGGTTCACAAATTGATGTATTAGCTAGAAAAGCTTTATGGGAAAACGGAATGAATTTCGGTCATGGAACTGGTCATGGAGTTGGTCATTATCTTTGTGTACATGAAGGTCCACAAAGTATTCGTACAGAAGAAAATTCAGTAACATTAAAACCAGGTATGATATTATCTAATGAACCAGGATTATATAGAGATGGAAAATATGGTATTCGTATAGAAAATTTAATAATCGTTCAGCCTTATGAAAAAACTGAATTTGGAGAGTTTTATAAATTTGAAGTCATTACTTTATCACCTATAGATAAAACATTAATTGACATTAATTTACTTACAAGGGGTGAAATTAATTGGTTAAATAATTATCATCAGCAAGTTTTTGATAAAATAAGTCCTTTTTTAGATGAAAAAGAAACTGCTTGGCTAAAAGAAAAATGTGAATGGATATAATTTATTGATATCATATTATATATTGTTGTTTTTTTTATTTTTGAGTAAAACTTAACTTATGAGAAAAATTTACGGAATTATTATTTTATTAGGATTAACAAAAATATCAGCACAAGTTGGTATAAATACGGATTCTCCAACAAATACATTAGATGTAAATGGCGATGTGAGAATTCGTACATTAACCGAACAAACTAATTCTCTAACTTATGTTCTAGTACCAGATGATAATGGTGTTGTAAATAAAGTTAGTACAAGTAATTTAAACTCTGGAACTGTTACAGATGATAGTGGTTCAAGTATTAAGAAAATACAAACGTTAAGTTACGATACGACTAAAACAGTAGTAAATGGTTTGTTTGAATTTAGAATAAGTGGTACTAATGGAGCTACAACAGGTAATATGTCTTATGATGTTAGAATGACTCAAAACCCAGGTACTGATGTTATACTTACTTCTGCAACTGTTAATAGATGGGGAGGAACAGGAGCTACTACTCCTGGAGCTGAAAATAAAACAATAACTTTCACCTCTAGTAATTATAATACTTGGCAAACATTAAATACAGTAACTGGAAATTTAAATGGTCATAATGTAATGTTATCTGTCAATTTAGGTTCTTCATCACTTGCAACAGACTCCCCTTTTAACTTTTATAATTTAATTGTACAGAGAGTTGATGGTGGTTTAAAATCACTTATTATTAATAGATATTAATAACAAGGTTATTTAAATTTACTTCTTTTATTAAATGTTACGAATTTGCAATAGTGATTGAAACGACATCCTTTTTTGATTGGTCTTTCATTTGGGTCTTTCTCAATGACCAATCAAAAAAGATATAGTGAAAAGCACGGTGCGAAGCAATTGCCCAAGAAAAAAATAACAAGTTTAATCAAAATAAAATGCTCCTATATAGGAGCATTTTATTTTGATTATTAAACAACTATTTAATTCTATTTTTTAAATATAGGTAAATTCCATTTGTCCAACCAAAACCATCTTGATTTGGATACTCTCCTCCTCCAGCTAATAAACTTGTATCGACTGCATTGTATTTTTCCATTAATTTTCCTGTTTCATTGTAAATTTTTTCAACAATTCCACACCAATTTTTAGCAATTTGTTGAGCAGTAGAATTAAAATTATACTTTATCATAGCCTCATAACCTAACCATTGAAATGGAGCCCAAGCATTTGGTAAATCCCATTGTTGACCAGATTGATTTGTAGTTGTAACTAATCCTCCATCATATAAAATATTTGCCTTAATAAATTGTTCAACTCCATTTGCTTGCTCACTACTTGAAATTCCGAAATATAAAGGATAAAACATACCTACATGCTCTGATAAAGTTTTTTGATTTATTTTAAAATTAAAATCTCTATAAATTTTAGTGTTTTCATCCCAAAAATATTTCTGAATAGCGTCTACTCTATCTTTAGCTCTTTTTTCATAAAACATAACTTTTTCGGAAGTTTCACCAATAGATTTTGCTATTTTAGCTAATAAATCTTCAAGATTGAATAATAATGAATTTAAATCGACTGGTAAAATATTTAAAGTCGTAATCGTTTCAATTGTTTTGTAATCAGAAAACCATCTACTTGAAAAATCCCACCCAGATTCACAGGCTGAACGAATATTTTGATAGAAATATTGATTATCAGATTTTTCTTGATCTTCTAAATCCATTGAATAACTTTCGGGTCTTGGTATATTTTCACTATCAAAATATCTATTTAAAACTGTTCCATCACTAAGCTTTACTAAGTGATTTATAGCTTTATTGTTCTCTAATTCATTTTCACCTTCCATCCAGAATTGATATTCTTTTTCTAGAATTTGAAAATACTTAGAATAAACACTCAAATCATTTGTTGCTTCAGCTAATAACTGAACCATCAGAGAAAAATAAGGTGGTTGAGATCTACTTAAGAAATATGTTCTACTCGCATTTGGAACAAAACCAAATTCACTAATTAAATAAGCACAATTATCAACTATGTTCTGCATCATTTCAGTATGATTAGATTCTTTTAAACCTAACATTACGAAATAACTATCCCAATAGAAAAACTCATTAAATCTTCCTCCTGGAACAATGTAAGATTTTGGTAAATGAAGTAAAGTTCCTCTATTTTCTATTGACTCTTTTGTAAGGTGATTCCATAATCTTTCTATATGATCTTCTATAGAAACTTTGGAAAAATTATCATTTACTTCTATTTTTTCTGGAAAATCAAAATGCTTTAAAACAAAATCTTTCAGATTAAAAGAATTCTCAGTTTTTTGATTTTGGTAATTTTTTTTTATAATATCAATTGAAAATTTTGGTATTGCATCAGTCATTGTTTTTTGATCAACAAAAATTTTACTTCGTTGAACATTATCAAAAAGTTCGTTGATATCATTAATATATAATTGTTGGCTCATATTATTTGGTTTTGATTTTATACATTCTAATAACAGCTAATAATAACAGTGATAATGGAATTAGCGAAAGATAAAAAGCATTTTGTCCACTAAAATTTTGAAATACAAATCCGGTAAGAATTGATCCTACTGTACCTCCAATAGCTGAAAATACAACTATTAAACCTGACATAGAACTTTGAAGATATTTTGGTATTGAAGCTAAAATAGTTGAATTTATACTTGGATAAATTGGTGCTAAAAAAACTCCCATTAATGGAAATAAATAAACTACTAATGGAGAATTTAACCATGTTTTATTGTCCATATTATAATCTGAATGCGTAAGTGGTAATACTAATAAAATACTGATACTAAAACCAATTATACAAAATGCTACTACATAGATCCATGTGAATTTCTTAGAAAAATAACCAGATAAAAATCGACCTAAAGCAAAAGCTCCTGCTAACACTGCTCCTGCTTGAATACTCATACTTGTAGGTAGTTTTAATACTTCTTTATAAAATGTTGGAGTCCAAGTTTGGAAACTTTGCTCAACTAATACAAATAAAAACGCACATAGTAAAAACAATAAAACTTTTTGACTATTAAATAATTTTAAACTATTTTTTAAATCATTAGTTAATGAATCTCCTTCTATTTTTGCTTCTTTTTCATCTAATGGAGTAAATAATAAAAATAATAAAGATACTAAGCTTAGTCCTCCAAGAATACAATAAACATTTAACCAAGCTGTGGATTTTGGATTATGATCCTCCATAAAGAAAGTAAATAATAAATTTCCTGCCAAAACTCCAATCATAAAAAAACCTTCTAAAAATCCCATCATACTAGAATGTTCTTTATCCGAATTAGTTACTAAACCGATAGAAGTAAAAACAGATATTTTTATAAGTGCGAAAGAAACTCCTATAGTTGCAAAAAGCAATTTAAAATACCAAAATTCATTTGCTTGTGTAATAATAAAACACATGCATGTAACTAATAATAATGCTGTTAACATAGACTTTTTTATACCAAATTTTGGTAAAAATGAAGCTACTAAAAAAGAACAAATTGCTATTGGTAAATCTTTAAAACCTTCTAAAACACTTGCTTGTGATTTTGTTACATCAAAATTTTGTTGAACCTTTAGGATTACAGTTCCCACTGAATTTAAAAGTATTGCAAAAACAAAATAATTTAAATACAATGCAATTTTGATTTTGAGGTTTTGATTTTTCATAGGTAATAATTTTGTAAGATTTAAAAAAAATCAGTTTTTATGATAATATTTATTATTATCAGAAAAATTATGCCAATAGATAAAATTTACAAAAAAAAGTTAACATATTTAGTATAGTTTTTTATAAAAACATATAAAGCATTGAATTATATTATTTTATTAAAAATTTTATTTTGGATAAATTAATAAATTTATATTTTTTTTAAGAAAAAAAGTGAATGGAATCATATTTGAATAATGAATAATAAACTTACTATACAATGATAAAAACCTAAAAAAATGCGAAAGCTAATCTTACTATTTCTACCTTATATTTTATGTGCACAAAGTGCGAATTACAATATTACACCATTAGATTCAGTCGCTTTTAAAGGATATTTCCGAACTAGTTTAGGACAAAGCGATGGAGGTAAAACGATGGTGAACTTTGCTACACCTGGAGGACTATCTCACTATAGATTAGGAAATGAGCCTAACACATATGCTGAAGTTCAATTTTCTTATAATCGTAAATTAGATTTAGAATCTAAAAAATCTTTTGATTTAGTATTTATGTTAGCTGGATACTCTGGTTTCGGAGACCAACAACCTTTTAAGTTAGAAAACGTTACCCAATTATATGCTAAAATGAATAATGCAATAGGTAATTCTGATGTTTGGATTGGAAGGAGGTATTATGAAAGAAGAGATCACCATATTATTGATTATTTTTGGTATTCTCCTGGACAAGGTGCTACAGTTGGAGCTGGAATAGAAAATATTCGAGGAAAAAACCACAAAGATGATATTACTATTGCTGCTTTTAATTTTGAAAATAAAAATGTAAGAACACTTAGTAGTGATGAAAATAATAACGAGAAAGGTGTTCTTCAGAATTATATCTTAGAAACAAAATGGAAAGATATTTATTTTAGTAAAAATAGTAGTATCACTTTTTGGAATCGTTTATCTACAAGACAAAAAAATAATATCAATTATGATAAAATTAATGGTTATGGATTTGGTATTTGGTACGATCAAACAAATATGTTCAAAGGACAAGCATATAATACAATACAAATATCTTATAGAAAAGGCAACTCAATTGGAAAAAACTTAGCTCCTATTTATGAAACTTCTGAATCAGAACTATTGTATTCATATGACATGAAAAAAACTTATGTTTTAGAAGCTTCAAATCAATTTACCTTCGAAAAAGAAAAAGTATTTGCTATTAATGCTGTAGCACTTTATAGATATGAAGACCGAGGAGTAGTTCCATATAACATAATAACGAATGAAAAAATTGGAGATGGTAAACAAATACATTGGTTTTCTCTAGGATCGAGAATTATAAAATATCTTACTAGACATTTCAATCTTGCTCTTGAAGTTGGAACTGATTACATAGATAATCAAACAATTAGTAGAAAAGGATGGTTAAACAAATTTACATTTGCACCACAACTATCTTGGGACTATGGATTTTATTCTAGACCAGTACTTAGACCTTTTATTACTTACGCCAAATGGAGTGACAATTTAATTGGGGATATAGGTAATGCACCAAATGAAAAAGTATTTAATAATAGTAATAATGGTATGACCTATGGTTTAAGTTTCGAAATTTGGTGGTAATAAAAAAACTCCTATCCATTAAATGAATAGGAGTTTTTGTTAAAATATAATAATTATTTCTTTTCTCTTGTTCCGTAAAAATATAACGAATGATTATCTATTTTTATATCAAAAACTTCTTCAATCGTTTGTTTTATAATTTGAATTCGAGGATCACAAAATTCTAATACTTCCCCAGTATCAGTTAATATAATATGATCGTGGTTTTTATCAAAATAAGATTTTTCATAATGTGCTTGTTGATCCCCAAATTGGTGTTTACGCACTAATTTAGCTTCCATCAATAATTCTATAGTATTATATAATGTTGCACGACTTACTCGATATTTTTTATTTTTCATTTTGATATACAACATATCTATATCAAAATGATCATCTGTAAAATAAATTTCCTCTAAAATAGCATAACGCTCTGGTGTTTTACGATGTCCATGTTCTTCTAAGAAATTCGTAAACACTTGTTTTACTACTTCGTAATTACTAGATTTTACTGATTCGTCTGTCATATAAAAAATTTGTGTAAATATACAATATTATACTTTATTAATAAAGTATAATATTGCTGAATTAAATAATTTTTAACTATCTAATTATAGTTAAACTAACTTAAATTCTTAAAAAACTTATATTAACTAAGCCCTGTAATTAATCCGTTTTCATCAATATCCATAAGTTCAGAGGCTGGAAAAGATGGAAGTCCTGGCATTCTCATAATATCTCCTAAAATTGGAATTATAAATCCTGCCCCAGATGCAAATTCAAATTCTCTTACAATCACTCTAAAATCTTTTGGTCTACCTATTTTTTTCTCATCATCACTTAAAGATTTTTGAGTTTTAGCCATACAAATAGGTAAATTATTAAAGCCGAGGTTATTAATTATTTTAAGATCATTTAATGCTTTTCTGCTGTAATCTACACCTGAAGCTCCATAAATTTCTTTCGCTATTTTTTCAATTTTATCTTCTATACTTTCATTTATATTATATAAAGCAATATAATTGTTATTATATTCTTCGACAGCCTTAACAACTTCATAAGCAAGATCTTTCATCCCATCACCTCCCTTTGTAAATTCTTCAGCTATTTATTGCTGTTACATTTAAATTTTCACATTTGGATTTAACATAATTAATTTCTTCAAGCGAATCATTATGAAAATGATTAATAGCAATTATTGGCTTTAATTGATATTTGAAAGAATTTTCTATATGCTTTTCTAAATTATCAAATCCTTTTTTAACAGCATCTAAATTAGGAACTGAATATTCTTCTCCTTTCGCACCACCATGATATCTTAATGCTCTGATGGTTGTAACAATTACATAAGCATCAGGTTTTAAATTTCCATAAAAACATTTAATGCTCAAGAATTTTTCTGCTCCTAAATCTGCTCCAAAACCAGCTTCAGTTACTACGTAATCTGCTAAAGAAAGTCCCATTTTAGTCGCAATAATGGAATTTGTTCCTTGTGCTATATTTGCAAATGGACCACCATGTAAAATAACAGGATTATTTTCTAAAGTCTGAACTAAATTAGGCTTAATTGCATCTTTCAATAAAATTGCCATAGCTCCTTCTGCCTTTAAATCTCGAGCATATACTGGTTCTTTTTGAAATGTATAACCTATAAAAATATTACTTAAACGTTTTTTTAAATCCTCAAAATCTTTACTTAAACATAAAATTGCCATAACCTCAGAAGCAGGAGTTATATTAAATCCATCTTCTCTCATCACACCATTGCTCTTACCTCCTACACCAACAATTATATTTCTTAAACTACGATCATTCATATCCATGACACGTTTCCAAACAATTGTTTTTGGATCTATATTTAAGTTATTTTTTTTATTTTGTAAATTATTATCAATCAATGCTGATAAAAGATTATTAGCTTTTTCTATTGCAGAAAAATCTCCAGTAAAATGCAGATTAATATCAACCATGGGAATTACCTGAGCATAACCACCACCTGCTGCACCTCCTTTTATTCCAAAAACAGGCCCTAGACTAGGTTCTCTTAAAACAGCAATTGTATTTTTACCTATTTTATTTAGACCATCTGCTAAACCAACAGAAACAGTTGTTTTACCCTCACCTGCTGGCGTTGGGTTAATAGCTGTGACTAATATTAATTTAGATTTTTTTACTTTTTCTTCATCGATATATTCAAGTGGAATTTTAGCTTTATATTTTCCGTAGTTTTCTAAATCATCTCTGTTTATATTTAATTTAGCAGCAATTTTTTCTATTGGTTGAATGTTTGCAGCTTGTGCAATTTCTAGATCAGTAGGAAAGCTCATTGTTAAGTAATTTATGTTAGTGATTAAAAATACTATTTATATTAATTATATACCTGTTAATTGAAAATGAAATTTGTCATTATAATAGTTATTATGAGTTAAAAAATTATTATATAATCCTTTTTTCTAAGTATTTGCAATAGCGATTGAAGTGGAAATCCTTTTCTAATTAGTTTCATTTTAAAAATACCATAATAACCAATTAGAAAAGATTGGGAACGAAAAAGCGCGACCCGAAGGGATTGCCCAAAAATAAGTTACCATCTTTTTTAATTTAAGATGTTTATATTTAACATCATTTTTTGATGATGAACATTGGGAATTATTGAAAATAATTTTATCCTTTACCTTACATCAATTAACTTTGCATACAATGGAAGAAAATTATTTAGAGAAGTTAAACGAACCACAGCGATTAGCTGTTGAAGCTACCGAAGGACCTGTTATGGTAATTGCTGGTGCTGGTTCTGGAAAAACGAGAGTATTAACATATCGTATTGCACATTTACTAAACAAAGGAGTAGATGCTTTTAATATTTTATCCCTAACCTTTACGAACAAAGCTGCACGTGAAATGAAAGAACGTATAGGACAAGTTGTTGGTGAAGGAAATGCAAAATCTCTTTGGATGGGTACTTTTCACTCTGTTTTTGCAAGAATTCTACGTGTTGAAGCTCCTTTATTAGGATATCCTTCTGATTTTACAATTTACGATCAACAAGATGCTATTTCTGTAATGACTAAAATCATTAAGGAAATGAATTTAGATAAAGATATATATAAAGCAAAACAAGTTTTAGGAAGAATTTCTCAGTTCAAAAATAATTTGATTACCGTTAAAGCATATCATAATAATCAATCACTTATTGAAGCAGATAATGAAGCTATGCGCCCAAAAATGGGTGATATTTATAGAGCTTATGTAGATCGTTGTTTTAAATCTGGAGCAATGGATTTTGATGATTTATTATTAAGAACCAATGAAATATTAACGCGTTTTCCAGAAGTATTAGCAAAGTACCAAGAACGATTTAAGTATATTATGGTTGATGAGTACCAAGATACCAATCATTCTCAGTATTTAATTGTAAAAGCATTAGCTTCTAGGTATGAAAACCTTTGTGTTGTTGGAGATGATGCACAATCTATTTATGCATTTCGTGGCGCAAATATTCGTAATATTTTATCTTTTAAACAAGATTATCCTGATGCAAAATTATATCCATTAGAGCAAAATTACCGTTCTACACAAACAATAGTAGAAGCTGCTAATCAGATAATAAAACAAAATCAAGATCAGTTAGAAAAAAATGTTTGGACTGCAAATGAATCTGGAGAAAAAATAGCTGTTTATCGTGGCCTTTCTGATGCTGATGAAGCACGCTACATTGCATCTCAAATTTGGGAAAGACAAATTAATGAGCATTTACAACCAAAAGATTTTGCTATATTATATAGAACAAATGCTCAATCTAGGGCTTTGGAAGAAGCGCTTAGAAAAAGAGGTATTCAATACCGTGTTTTTGGAGGAACTTCTTTTTACCAAAGAAAAGAGATAAAAGATATGGTTGCTTATATGCGTTTATTAATCAATCAGAATGATGAAGAAGCGTTATTGCGTACTATTAATTATCCTGCAAGAGGAATTGGACAAACAACAATTACAAAATTATTAGTTGCTGCAGATCAACAACAAATTAGCTTATTCCAATTAGTAGAAAATATAGCTATGTATGCTCCGTTGATTGGTATAAATGCTGGAACATCTAACAAACTGAATGATTTTGCTTTGATGATAAAACGTTTTCAAGTTATGTTGAAATCTCATGATGTTTATGAGGTAACAATGGAAATGGCAAAAACGACTCAGTTAATCAATGCGCTAAAAGAAGATTCGACACCTGAAGGAGTATCTCGATTAGAAAACGTACAAGAATTATTGAATTCTATACAAGGTTATGTTGAAGAACAACGACAATTGGAAGACGGTGACGCTTCTCTTGGTGGTTTTCTTGAAAATATTGCTTTGGCAACTGATGCAGATAACGAAGAAGAAGATGATAACAGAGTAAACTTAATGACTGTTCACCTTGCTAAAGGTTTAGAGTTTCCTGTTGTATTTATTGCTGGATTAGAAGAAAACTTGTTTCCTTCAATGATGAGTGTAAATACAAGAGCAGAATTAGAAGAAGAACGTCGATTGTTTTATGTAGCACTTACACGTGCAGAAAAAATTGCTTACATGACGTATTCTGTGTCTCGTTTTCGTTGGGGAAAAATTATTGATTGTGAACCTTCACGATTTTTAGAAGAAATAGAGGATAGCTATCTTGACTGGAAAAATCTTACTATTCCTGTAAGAAATACAAATAATAGTGGTTTGTCTGCTGATTTATTTGGTGATGAACCAAGCACAACAAGTTACAAACCAAGAGAAAAATCAGTCGCAAGAACAAAACCAAGTTTACAACCAAAAGTTAATGTTCAGCCACGACCAAATTTCAAACCAGTAAATCAAACGAAAGTTTCATCTGCTTCAACAGAAAATGCTTTAGGATTAAAGGTTGGTCAAGTTGTAGTTCATGATCGATTTGGACGAGGAGTTGTAAAAGATTTACAAGGAGAACCTAATGATATGAAAGCTATTATATACTTTGATAATGCTGGAGAAAAGAAATTATTACTAAATTTTGCCAAGCTTAAAATTATTG
>DJDD01000089.1:13960-20596 GCA_002430925.1 Flavobacteriales bacterium UBA5933 | reverse complement strand
CTTTTGAGACAGCCTCTTTTTGTTTCTGGGTGAATGATGGGTCTCGAACCCACGACCTCCGGAACCACAATCCGGCGCTCTAACCAACTGAGCTACAATCACCATTTGGTATGAATTTTATTTTGAAACTAAATTCTAAAAGTTTTAGGGTGAATGATGGGTCTCGAACCCACGACCTCCGGAACCACAATCCGGCGCTCTAACCAACTGAGCTACAATCACCATTTGGTATGAATTTTATTTTAAAACTAAATTCTAAAAGTTTTAGGGTGAATGATGGGTCTCGAACCCACGACCTCCGGAACCACAATCCGGCGCTCTAACCAACTGAGCTACAATCACCATTTGACCAAAGAGAAAAACAATCTCTCAATTGGACTGCAAATATAGCCTATTTATCGGTACTTGCAAATAATTTTTTAAAAAAAAATAAAGGTTTTTATTCATCTTTATTTTTAAATCAAAGAATCTAAATCACTTACACCTACATAATTTCTTGATATAAAACCTTCTCCAGCTTCAGTACCTATTAATCTTCCTAAATCATAGGCTCTATATTTTATAGAATCTGTGAAGTTTTTAGAAGAAATTGGTGTTTGAGGTTCTTGAGATGTTGGATCAAAAAACTGAGTTTTATAAGCCAAACATGCTTCTAACTTTTTATCTACAAAACCAGTTATATCCACTACAAAACTTGGTTCTAATGGTAACCATTGTATGTAATGAAAATGTTTTTTTGGTCGCCAAGCAGCCAATCCATTATCTATCTTAGGTAAACCAGACAAAAATATTGCAGTATTTACCAAATCAGATCCTTTTCCATGATCTGGATGACGATCACTTGGTGCATTACTTAAAATGACATCTGGTTGATATTTACGAATAACCTCAACTATTTTTAATTGATTTTCTTTATCATTCGCAAAAAAACCGTCAGCAATTCCTAAGTTTTCTCTTACAGCAATACCCAAAATATTTTTAGCATTATCTGCTTCTACCCTTCTTGTTTCATCGGTTCCTCTAGTTCCTAATTCACCTTTTGTTAAATCAAGAATACCTACAGTTTTACCATTTTCAATTTCTTTTGCAAGTGTACCACCACAACCTAATTCAACATCATCAGGATGTGCACCAATTGCTAGAATATTTAATTTCATTTGTATTATTTATTTATCCAATCAACAATTTCTTTTGAATCTGGAGTTACTTTAGATGGATAAGAAGCTTCTAATGTTCCATCTTCGTTAATTAAAAATTTTGTAAAATTCCATTTCACTTCATTGTCAGATTTTCCGTTCAATGATTTTTTCGTTAAGAATTTAAAAATTTCGTTTTGATTTTTTCCAATTACATCACTTTTTGTCATTAATGGAAATGTAACTCCATAATTTAACTTACAAAAACTTGCAATTTGTTCGTTATTATCAAATTCTTGTCCGCCAAAATTATCAGATGGAAATCCTATAATCACAAAATTTTGATCTTTATATTCTTGGTATAATTTTTCTAACGCATCATATTGTGGTGTATATCCACATTTAGAAGCTGTATTTAAGATTAATATTTTTTTCCCTTTTAAATCAGAGAATTTAAAATCATCATCGTTGATGTCTTTAAAAGTATAATCGTAAATAGTTTTCACTTTTTGTGGAGTTTTTGAGTTTTGATGAGTTGTATGCTTTGTTTTAACAGGTTTCTTTGTTTCTTGTGCATTACAAGATAAAAACACTCCAAAAAGTCCAATTAATAAATATTTCATTGCTCATTGTTTTCAACAAATTTAAGCAAACTGAATTATATTTTTGGTTAAAAAAATGATAAGGGGACAATTAATAAGATGCCTATTGTATAATTTGAATTGAAATTTATCAATCTCATTACTAAAATCTAATGTCTAATTTTTTTGGCAATCACTTCGTGCCACGCTATCCCTTACAATCTTTTTTATTACAGATTTCGAAAATCTCAATCAATAATAAAAAAGGATTTTCAGTACTATCGCTATTGCAATTACAAATAAAATTGAAAAACATAATTATCTTTATTACATTGTTTCCTTTATTTTTAAAGAAATTTCAAATAATTTTATTTCTTAATTTTCGATACTCTTTTTAGTAGAATACTTTTTTTATGTTTTATCAAAATATAAAACATAATTATCAATATAAAAATTGTACATACAATTATACTGATGTAATATTTTTCTTTAATTTCTAATCTTTTTATAGTATTATTTAAATTTTCAATTTCCAGCAAAGATTTAAAATCATCTTCTTCTGGTAAATACTCTAAGTCTATTTCAGATTCATTCATTTTAAGAAAATCAATTTGTAATTTTTTTAAAGAATCTAACTCAGTATTATTAATAGAATTTAATTCATTTGTTCTAGTACAAATATTGGTAGCTGTTCCTATTCTTGTTTTATAACCGTAAACTAAATAAGTTTCATTTAATTTAAAGTAACTTCCACAACCTCCATACATAGATGATTGTGGTGTATAAATTGTGGTATAATATTTTTTATTTTCAGTAAATCGTTGTTTTTTGAATTCTTCTTTAATTTCAAATGTAAATGCAAACACAATATTTGAATTAAAATCATATTTTGTTGAATCAACAGAAACAACTTTACCTACAAAGATTGCATCAGAATTAGAAAAACTTTTTTCGATTGAAGGTATAGTACATGAACAAGCAAAACTATGTGTTGATATAACTAACAAAAAAAATAAAAGATATTTATTCATATAAGTGTTTTTACTAAAATATAACTTTATTAATAAAAAAATCCTTAGACTCATAAAAATAAAAAAACATCATTTATACTAAAATTATTTAAAACTTTGTTTCACAACCTAAGTATTTCATATTTCTACTTCGCGTTAGGGATTGACGTGGAAATCCTTTTTTTGATTGAATCCTTTTCGACTTGATGATTTGATTTCAACTTCTCTCAATGACCAAGTCTAAATGCAATGACCAATCAAAAAAAGATTGTAATGAAAAGCCCGCTCGAACGCCCAAAAAATAAATTAGTCTTTATTTTTTGAAACTATTATTTTATTTACGAACAACTGCTTTTTTCTTCTTTTTGGGTCTTCTGTTCCACCAAAAAATTGCTCCTGTAACTGGTAAAGATGCACATACTAATGAGACAATAAAGGCTAATATTTTGGTTGGATAGCCTAAAATTCCTCCAGTATGTAAATCATAATTCATTCCTGCAATTTTATTACCTAATTGTAGATTTTTACTAGACTTTACATTGGTTAATTCTCCTGAAGATTGATTAAAATAATACCATTCGAAATTACTTGTTTTACCTTTGGATAATCTTACTTGGACATCTTGTTCATCTTCTTCTTTGTCTCGTAATCTTATTGACATCATATCTGCATTTGGATGCTTTTTTAATGAAAATACTAAAGATTCATTTAAGATATTTTCTGGATTCAATTTAATTGTATTTTCTTTTTTATCTTTCCTATTGGTAGGATTATCCACAAGATTGAATAAATTGATTGAAAAATCTTTGAAACTAGGATAGGCAAATATTAATCCTGTATATGCTATAATTAATGCGAATAAAAATGTTTGGAATCCTAATACATTATGTAAATCGTAAACTAAGCGTTTCCATTTTACACTGTAATCTATCCAAACAGATTTTTTTATTATTTTTTTCTTTAATTTCTTTGGCCACCATAGAATTAATCCACTAATTGTAAGTACAATAAAAATAATTGTAGAAACTGATACGATTGTTTTTCCTACAGTTTTTCCCATTAGTAAAGTTTGATGCAATTGCAAAACAACTTGAAAGAATTCGTACTTAGTATTTTCTACATATTGTACTTTACCATTATAAGGGTTGATAAAAACTCTTTTGTAATAAACCATATTTTCATGGTAAAACATTTTGTTTTTATCTGTTTTTGTTGCTCTAAAAATCCATGTTCTATCCTTTGCTGGATATAAATCTATACGAGAAACTTTTTGTTTTTCTGGTAAATTTTTATTTGCTATTTCTATAAGTTGTAACAAAGGTAATACCTGCATATTTACAGGTATTACTTTATCTTGAATAATATATCTTTCGGAATATATTGTTGCTTTTAAATCATCATAGAAAACATAAATACAGCCAGTTATACTAACTATAAAAATAATTAATCCGACCGTCAGACCTAACCATTTATGTAACCAAATAATTGATTTTTTTATCATTTTTAGAACTTATAATTTACCATAAAAGTTCCTGTTGTACCGACACCTCTAACATAGTTTGCTGCATTGGCACTGTATTGACTTGCAACTGTATAATATGTTGCATTGAAAAGATTGTCTACACCAATAGTAACTCCCCAATTATTGTTGATTTGATAGTTTCCTGAAAGATTGAATAAATTGACAGATGTTACTGGTGCTTCACTTGTTAAATAAACTCCTTTAGCATTTACATCAAAACGATCTCTATTTCCTGTTAAGACCCAGTTTAAAGCTAAATTTAATTTATTACTTGGTGAAAAGCGAACATAAGCTGTTGTTTTTGGAGGAGAAATTCGAGCCCCGTTTAAATATTTTTTAGATCCGTCAGAATTTTCCGATTTACCTTCTACATAAGCATAAGTTGCTCCTGCTTTAAAGGCTCTAGAAATAGTAGCGTCTAGTGTTAATTCAAATCCATAAGTTCTCTCAGGAGCTCTTTGTGGACGAATAACGCCATTTCCATTATCTACTAAATTAACACCATCTTTAGATGTACTCACAAAATAGGCTGCTGTAAAATTGAACATTTTATAACGAGAAGAAAAACCTGCTTCGTAGTTATTTGTTAATATTGGTTTAGTATTCAAATTAGTTAGAGTACTTTCTGTAGCAGAACGTACAACTCTACCTAATTCATTAATAGAAAAACCTTGTGTAAAACTTACGAATGGATTAAAAATATCATATTTTGAGTATCGTAGTCCTGCATTAAAAGTTGTACTTTTATATGGGAATTTTCCTCCTTGTACATCTATAACTCCTTCTCCATTTGGTCCTGTAGCAAGAGTCGTAAAATCTTTTACTTTTACTTGATCATTTTCATAACGAACACCTCCTTTAAAAACTAAATCTTGAAATAAATCTAATTTTAATTGTGCATAAGGTGCAAAACTTGTCATATTCATTTTTGGAATATATACACGACCATCAACTAAATCTTGAAAAGTTTGATCTGTTAATAAATCTAATCCATAAGTTACTTCTCCTGGTAAATTTCCTATAGAAAATGGTGTATTAAAATTGAATCGAAGTCCTTTTTTATTTGAATTAATTTTTGTTTGACCTGGTCCATACCAAGAAGGAGTATAAGTAACATACCTATTCATTGATTGGAATGATGTTAAATAGAATGAAGCATCAAACTGTGTTTTTCCAAATAATTCATTGTTATTATATCGTACAATTAAATTATGATTATGTGGTGTTCCTGTATGCTCACCTGGATCTTCTGCTCTTACACCAATTGTTGGTGTAACACCGAAAACACCATTTTGACTTATATAATTTGCGTGTTGTGTACTATTATAAAAGTTATACATTAAACTAACAGCTGATTTGTCGTTAATTTGATAATTTAACTTCGTGTAAATATTATTTTGATAAGAATTAGATGTCCCATCAGTTTGTCCCAAAACTAATCCTTTTCCGTCTCTTTCTAAACCAGTGTATTCTATTGAACCACCAACCATATATGAGAATTTCTTAATATTCCCTGAAAGAAATTGAGAGAATCTATATCCTAATGTTCCATTACCATTATAAGGATTAGCTGTTATACCAGCAGAAGTTTGTCCAGATATTGGATTTTTATTAAAGCTTTTCTTGGTAATATAGTTAATAATTCCTCCCCCAGAACCATTTCCATAAATAGATGTTGCACCTTTTATTACTTCAATTCTTTCTATAACACTAGGATCTATGGTTCTAATATCTCTTGAACCATTCATTAACGGAGTCGATTGTGGTATTCCATCTATTAACACTAATATTGTTCTTCCTCTTAATGTTTGACCTGCATTGATTGATTTATTACTGCTAACACTTAACCCCGGAACTAAATTTCCTAATATCTGAGAAAGGTCTCGAGTAAATTCCATTTGTTCTTGAATTTGCTTTTGAGATATTACAGTTACTGAAGATGGGATTTTATTAATATTTTCAGATTTTCTCCCTGCTGTTACAACTACTTCATCAACAGATATAACCTCATCATTTGTTGAAGATGGTATAGAATCTGTGACTTGAGCAAATACAGAAGTACTAAATATAAGGCTTAAAAATAGGTATGGTTTACTTGAAATTTTAAAAAAATGTTTTTTCANNGTTCATTTTTATTTAGAATAAATAAAAACAAATATATTCTATTATTTATATCCGACAAATAACTAATTAAAAATATAGTAAAATCATTATTCTTTCAATTATATTTTTATATCCTTTTGTTGTCCTTTAACTAATGAAAGTAAAAAAAACAACGTATAAAAAATTCTCTTCATTATTTTAAAAACAATAAAGCTAACTAACAAACAATGAAATAAGTTTAAGTTAAACTTAAATTATCATTATTTTTTGGGCAATCACTTCGT
>DJDD01000089.1:0-13800 GCA_002430925.1 Flavobacteriales bacterium UBA5933 | reverse complement strand
GCAATCACTTCGTGCCACGCTATCCCTTACAATCTTTTTTATTGTAGGTTTCGAAAATCTCAATCAACAATAAAAAAGGATTTCCAGTACTATCGCTATTGCAATAGAAATAAAATAAGTTTATCTAAAAGATTTAATTAAATTTATTTTGTAATTAAACCAATATGAAATATATATTTTATGTCTTTTTTGTTTTTGCTATATCAGTCAATGCACAAACAATTCAACTAAACATTACTGATTATTCAAACAATTTACCAATAGATGATGCAGATATTTATTTTGCTGAGTCAACTAAAAATTTTGTATCTGATACAAATGGGAAAGCGATTATCGATTTATCAAACATTGATAAATCTGACGAAATTATCATCTCAAAAAAAGATTATCAAGATGCTAAAATAAATATTGATAAAATAAATTCTCAAGTTAATATAAAGCTAGAAAAAGTTGGAAATATTGAATTACAAGAAGCTTTTATCAGTAATCTAAAAGCTGAAGATATTCTTAAAAAAGTAATTGAAAATTATGATAAAAATTTTAATACAGAAGAGCATTATTATTTAGTTGATTTTCAACAAGATTTACTTTTTGATAGTATTGACAGAGATTACATTGATGTCGATTTACAGTTTCGTTTTAAAAAGAATAATCTCCAAATAAAATCTAATGATAAAATAAATTATCGAATAATTGGAGATGAATTAATTAATAAACAAATATTTAGATTGAATTTTTATTTCAATGATATTTCTTTGCTAGATATCATTAAGAAAATGTATACAAAACTTTCTGAAAAAAGATATGATAAAGAAAGTGTAAAAATTTCTAAATATGCAGACAGATATATGTATGAAGTAGAATTTAAAAATTCTTTATCAAATGTCACAAATTGGTTTTTAATAGATAAACAGAGTTTTGCTATTGTAGAGCATACATCTAAGCAAACCAAAACTGAATATAAAAAAGAGAATTACACAATCAATTATAATAATTTATCATATAAATATCGTCCATATAAGGACAAATGGATTCTTAAAGAAAGTACTAAGAATTGGAGTAGTAATTACAAAGAAAAAGATAATACTATTCATACAAACATCATAAAAATAAATCTTAATGTAAGGGATTTTAATACACAACCATTTCCTAATTTCAATAAATCGGTTAATGAAAAAATGGATATACGTAGAAGTTTTAAATAAAAAAAGGAGCATTATAAATAATGCTCCTTTGCTATACTTTTGTTATTTTTTATATTTCTGATAAGAATTTTAATGTATCAATATTATCAGCGTAATCTGTTAATAAAGGAGTTTGTGTATGACCAAAAGCTACATAATTCGGGTTATCTTTTAGTTCATTTCCTACAACACATTGTATTTGGTCTTCATTTTCTTGTAAGAAAGTTTTTACATCATTTATATCTGAATAAATTTCGTAATTAATTACAGCTATTGGTGAATGTAAATTTTCATCTTTCTTTAATAAAACAAAATTATTATCTAAGAATTCATCTTTCCCAAGTAAATAAATAGCACGGTTATAATCATAATTGTTCGCATATTTTGGATGATTTATCACTTTTGTTCCCCAATCAAGAACATTCTCAAAAAAAGAAGGAACTAAATCTTCAGATTTAAAATAAATCTTGGTAATATTTCTACATCCTAAACCAAAATATCTAAATACATCTTCTCCTAAACTCTTTAACTCCTGCTCTGTTTCTGTTCCATTAATAACAGCTACAGATGTTCTATTTTTACGAATAATGTTAGGTACTTTAGAAAAATATTGTTCAAAATAACGTGCTGTATTGTTACTTCCTGTTGCTATTACTGCATCAAAATTCTCTAAACGATTTACAGTTTTTATAATTTCTTTGAATTTTTCGTTAACAGAATGAAGATATTTTATGATAAATAACATTAGTTTATCATCTTTAGAAGAAGTTTTTACTAAAGCATTGTTTCCTGATAAAACAACAGAAAGTAAATCGTGAAAACCAACTAAAGGAAGGTTTCCTGCCATTATAATTCCTATATTTTTATTGGTTTCTTTAAAATTATAAGGCTGAATCCAAGCAGATAAAACTTCGGTATTTAAAGCTTTTGACCAATTTTCTAAAGCATAAAATATATTTTCTTTTGTAAACCAATTATTATAAGCTTCGGCATCGTTTAATGCAAAATTAATTTCTTCTTCTAATGAAGAAAATTTTGACTTTAATTCTTCTGAAAGTGGAATTGTGTTATTTGTAATAAAGTCAAATAATTGTCCTAATTCATTAAATGCAGAAATCCTTTGTTCGATTGTCATAATTCTTAAAAATAAAATGTAATTTTGCAGTTACAAATGTAGGAAATAAAAAACAGATACAATGGCTATAATTATTACAGACGAATGTATAAATTGTGGAGCATGTGAGCCAGAATGTCCAAATAATGCAATCTATGAGGCTGCTGTTGATTGGAAATATTCTGAAGGAACTTCTCTTACAGGAACTGTTGTTAACGTAGATGGTGTTACTTATGATGCTGATGCAGTACAAGACCCAATTAATGATGAAGTTTATTACATTGTTCCTGATAAATGTACAGAATGTAAAGGGTTTCACGAAGAACCACAATGTGCGGCAGTTTGCCCTGTGGATTGTTGTGTTCCTGATGATAACCACGTAGAAAGCGAAGAACGTCTTTTAAGTAAAAAAGCGTTTTTGCATTTAGAGTAAAATCGTCATAACTTTACATAGAATAAACCTCGACTAAGTCGAGGTTTTTTTGTTTTTACTTATTCCTTTTTTTAAAAAAAAATTCTACATCATAATTCCAAAAAATTACTTGAGTTTATAAATTTTAATAAACAATGGATAATTTATAAACTAATGCAATAGCGATTGAAGAGGAAATCCTTTTTCCTTAGAAAAAGATTGCAACGTAAAGCGCGCCCCGAAGGGATTGCCCAAAATATAAAACTTCTTTTCTAATGACATTTTAATTCTATTCTAATCGATTCTAATGCTCAAACGACAAATGGTCTTTTATTTTTATATAAATGATTTTACTAAAATAAAAACCATGAAAATATTAGTGAATTTCACATTGAATTATTGGAAAAAAACATCTGTTTTATTAGATAAAAAAAGAATGAAATACAATACAAAAACTCTTAAATACAGCTTTATAACAAGTTTATTTATTAATAAAAATACTTGTTATGAAACAAAATTATAGTATTGAAAAATTCTTTTTTCTTGTTGTTTTAAACTAAAAAAATATGATAATCATTTTTTAATATTTTTTCAGTTTTAATCTTTCCTATTTCATCAAGAAATTAAAAAGTAATTAGAAAAATAGGTGTATAAAAAATTATTGAATAAATAAAAATTAAACAAAGTACATGGCTTCAATAAAAGCAAGCGAACATGGTAAAAAGCTACTTCGCTACATTACAAAAGAAAAAAAAGATGTAACAAATATTTATCTCTATGCCATTTTTAATGGAATTGTTTACTTGAGTATTCCTCTTGGTATACAATCTATTATTAGTTATGTGATGGGTGCTACTATGGTAACTTCTATTTACATATTAATATGTTTTGTGGTGATAGGAACATTTTTGGTGGGATATTTTCGACTAAAAGTATTGGAAATAATAGAAAAAATTCAACAAAAAATATATGTTGAATTTTCTATGGCATTTGCCGAAAAATTACCAAAAGTAGATTTATTTAGTACTAGAAAATATTATTTACCTGAGCTTGTAAATCGTTTTTTTGATATACAAAATCTACAGAAAGGGATTTCGAAAATTCTTTTAGAAATACCAACAGCTATTATTCAAATTCTATTCGGTATTTTACTTCTTTCTTTTTATCATCCTCTATTTTTAATTTTTGGAGGATTGGTTATACTTTCTATTGGGGGTATTTTTTATTACACAATGGAGAGCGGAATAAAATCTAGTATTGAAGAAAGTGATAAAAAATATGAAACTGCTTCGTGGTTAGAAGATGTTGCCGATTCTGTTAAAACTTTTAAAATGCATTCTGAGAAAGGAATTCATTTAATAGGAACAGATAATAGAGTTGTTGAATACATAAAACATCGTACTTCTCATTTTAAAGTATTGGTTTTGCAATATAAAACAATTGTCGCCTTTAATGTGATTATAACTTTTACAATGTTGGCGATTGGTACTTACCTTATGGTGAATCAGCAACTAAACATTGGTGCTTTTATCGCTACAGAAATTGTTTTACTAACTATTATGGCTGCTGTAGAAAAATTGATTGTTAGTTTAGAAAGTTATTATGATTTAATTGCTGCGTATGCTAAATTAACTAAGGTAACAGAATTGAAAGAAGAAAAAGAAGGTGATATAAAATTATTAGATAATAATAGAGGAATTAGTGTTGAGTTTACAAATGTTAATTTTTCTTTTAACGAGACTCCAAATGTTTTATCTAATATAAATTTCAAAATTAACGAAAATACAATCAATATCGTTACAGGTGAAATGGGAAGTGGAAAATCTCTTTTATTAAATATTCTTGCAGGATTTTATGAAGCTAGTTCTGGTAGTATTCTTTTCGATAAAATTCCTTTGAAAAATTTGAATAAAGAATATTTCAGAAATCATGTTGGTTTATACTTAGAAACAACTAAAGTGATAAAAGGAACTGTACTAGAAAATATTCTTTTAGGAAATACGGAAAGTAATACAGAAAGTATACTGAGGTTGTCTGAACAATTGGGAATAGATAATATATCGAGTGAATTTAGCCAAGGTTTTTCGACAGAAATTAGTGAGACAGATTCTGAATTATCGTTTAACACAAAAAAGAAAATTTTGATACTTCGCTCTCTTTTGGGGGATAAAAAATTATTGCTTTTAGAAAATCCTTTTGCTGGTATGTCGGAAAAGTTTAAAGAAAACATGATGACTTATTTGAATCAATTAAAGAAAAATACAACCGTTGTTATTGTTTCTCCTGATAAATATATTATAGCTCATGCTGATCAGCATATTCATTTAGAAAAAGGAACTTTAAGAATAATGCCATAAAAAAATAAACATGAAATTACAATCATACGATAAAATATACCAAATACATAAAAAATCGAAAGTAAAAAGATGGTTCCTTTTTATTTTTGTTGCCGCAATCATTACCTTATTTATTCCTTGGACACAAAATATAAAAGTACGAGGAAATGTTTCCGCATTGCATCAATACCAAAGACCACAACAACTTAATTCTCCTATTCCTGGAAGAATAATAAAATGGAATGTAAAGAATGGTGATTATGTATCTAAAGGTGATACATTATTACAGCTTTCTGAAATTAAGGAGGATTATATGGACCCTTTGTTAGTACAACGTACAGAAGAACAAGTACAAGCTAAAAAAGGAGTTCGAAATTTTTACGAAGCAAAGGCAGAAACAGCAAAAAGTCAGTTAAGTGCATTGAATGCTGGTCGAGATTTAAAACTAAATCAAATTAAAATAAAAATAAGTCAATTAAACAATAAACTAACAGGTGAGCAAGCTGAATTAGCTGCTGCAACAAATGAATTACAGCTTTCTGAAGACCAATATGCAAGACAAAAAAAAATGTATGATGATGGTTTAGTTTCTTTAACTCAATTTCAACAACGTAGTATTTCTTATCAGAATTCTATTGCTAAAAAAACTGCTTATGAAAATAAAGTTGCTCAAACTCAACAAGAAATCATAAACACAAGAATTGAACAAAATTCTGTTATACAAGATTACAATGAAAAATTAAGTAAAATTGAAGGAGAACGTTTCCAAAGCATGGGGCAAATAGAAGGTAGTGATGGTGATATTGCAAAACTAGAAAATCAGGTTGCTAATTATAAAGCTCGACAAGGTTTATATTTTATAATAGCTTCACAAGATGGTCAAATAGTTCAACTAAATAAAGCTGGAATTGGTGAAGTTTTAAAAGATGGAGAAAATATAGGAACTATTGTTCCTACTGGAGTTGATTATGCTGTAGAAGTTTATATAAAACCAGTTGATCTTCCTCTAGTAAAAGAAGGACAAAGAGTTATGTTTATTTTTGATGGTTTTCCTGCTATTGTTTTTTCTGGTTGGCCAGATTCTAGTTATGGAACATTCTCTGGTAAAGTAGTTGCTGTAGAAAGTAACATAAGTCCTAATGGTCTCTTTAAAGCATTGGTTGTCGAAAATAAAAATGAAAAAAGATGGCCTACAAAAATGAAAATGGGAACAGGAGCTGAAGGAATAGCTATATTAAATGATGTTCCTGTATGGTATGAATTATGGCGAAACATAAATGGTTTTCCTCCTGATTATTACGAAGTAACAACGACTAAAACAACAAAAGATGATAAAGGTAAATAAAGTAATCTTTGTTTTTTTCTTGCTATTTTTTCAATTTTGCTTTGCTCAAGATTCTTTAAAAATTTCTGCTAATGAGTTTATTTCAGTTGTTAAAAACTATCATCCATTAGCCATTAAATATCAAATACAAAACAAAATTGCCACTTCAGAAATAACTAAAGCAAGAGGAAATTTTGATCCTACATTAGCTGCAAAAATTGGAGAGAAAAATATTGATGGAACAAGATATTATGAACAAAAAAACATAGAACTAGGTATTCCTACTTGGTATGGAATAGATATACATGGTGGATATAATCATCTTAATGGAGATAAAATAAATACTAGCGAAACCAAAGGTGGACTTTATCAGTTTGGTATTACTATTCCATTAGCCAAAAATCTTCTTTATGACAAAAGAAGAGCAATGCTTGAGCAAGCAAAATATGCACAAAAAATGACTGAAGCAGAACAAAAAGTTCTAACGAATGAATTGCTTCTTGATGCAGAAAATAGTTATTGGGAATGGGTACAAAATTATGAAGTATATAAATTAAAAACTGAAATTGTCGAAATAAATAAGGACCGATTATCTTTTACAAAAAAGACATTTGAATATGGAGAAAAAGCAGCAATTGATACAATTGAAGCTTTATCGCAATTACAAGGTTTTGAATTACAACAACGCGAAGCATTCCTTAATTTTGTAAAAAGTACACAACAATTACAACTATATCTATGGAAAGATAATCAAGAAATCTATGAATTAACAGAAATGATTTATCCAGCTGATAATTTAGAAGAAAATATAGCTTTTACAGATTATGAATTTTTGATTAATGATGTTCAATCTCAAGAAATGGACACTCATTTTTCTATATTATATTACAACCAAAAACAATATATACTAGAAAGCGAAAAACGTTTGAAATGGCAAAGTTTTTTACCTAAAATTGATTTTACATATAATTTTTATAATAAAGAAAATTACTCTGCTGATTATTTACCTTTTTTTGATAATAATTTTCAATATGGAATTAAATTAGAAATTCCCATTTTTCTGAGAGAAGCAAGAGCAAATTATGAAATAGCAAAATTAAAATTAAATCAAAATAATTTAGATACTAAAATGAAAAGTAGAGAATTGGATACTAAAATAGAAACCTATAAAAACGAGATTCTCAACTATCATTCACAAATAGATTTATCTCAGAATAATTTAAAAAATTATGAACGACTTTTATCTGCTGAAGAAATAAAGTATGCTAATGGAGAAAGCTCTCTTTTCTTAATTAATTCCAGAGAAAATAAAGTAATTGATGCTCAAGAAAAATTTATTTCGATTCGAACAAAATTTGTAAAAAGCTTCAATAAATTAAAATGGATGAAAGAAAATTTTTTAATATCTAATTAATTATTGAAGTTATTTAATCAATCAGTATAAAATAAAAAACTCGACAATATGTCGAGTTTTTTGTTTTATAAATTTTCAATTAATAAATCCTAGAAAGGAATTTGAGCATTAACTTCTCTAATTGCATCAACACTAGATTTAAACTTTTCCTTTTCAGCATCTGTTAAATCTAATTCAATAATTTTTTCCCATCCATTTTTACCAATAACGCAAGGAACACCAACTACAACGTCATTTGTATCGTATTCACCTTCTAGTAAAACAGCACAAGGAATTAATTTCTTTTTATCATGTAAGATTGCATCAACCATATATGCTGCAGAAGCACCTGGCGCATACCATGCAGATGTCCCTAATAACTTTGTAAGAGTTGCACCACCAACCATTGTTTCACTTACAACCTCATCAATTTCTTGTTGAGTTAAGAAATCTTGTATTGGCAATCCTTTGTACTTAGAATAGTTCGGTAAAGGAATCATTGTCGTATCTCCATGCCCTCCAATAACAATAGCATCTAATTCACTAATTGGTAAATTTGATTTTTTGCTTAAGAAATATTTAAAACGAGAAGAATCTAAAAGATTTCCCATTCCAATAACTCTATTTTTTGGAAGATTAGATAATTTTAATGCGGCATAAGTAATCGTATCTAATGGATTAGTTACAATAATTAAAACTGCATTTGGAGAATGTTCTAAAGTACTTTTGATTACAGTTTCTACAATTTTTACATTTGTAGAAATCAACTCTTCTCTAGTCATTCCTGGTTTTCTAGGTATACCAGATGTCACAACAACTACATCACTATTTTCAGTTTGTTTATAATCGTTTGTAGATCCTTTTACTACAGTATCAAAACCAATTGCATTAGCACTTTGCATAATATCCATGGCTTTACCTTCGGCATAACCTTCGTTGATATCTAACAAAACAACTTCGTCTGCAATTTGTTGATAAGCTAAAACTTGAGCGCATGTTGCACCTACATTTCCAGCACCTATAATTGAAACTTTCATAATAAAAATTTTAAGATTGGTTTTACACTATTTATTTAAACATCGATATTTGCATAATGAGCATTTTTCTCAATAAACTCTCTACGTGGTGGAACGTCATCTCCCATCAACATAGAAAATACACGATCTGCTTCTGTTGCATTATCTATTGTTACTTTTCTTAATGTTCTATGCTCTGGGTTAAGAGTTGTATCCCATAATTGTTCTGCATTCATTTCCCCAAGACCTTTGTAACGTTGAATCGTTACTCCTTTTCCAGATCCATCTGTAGAGAATTCTGCTGTTAAACGTTCACGGTCTTTATCATCCCAAGCATATTCAGCTTTAGCACCTTTTTTAATTAAATATAATGGTGGAGTTGCAATATAAACGTGTCCTTGTTCTATCAATTCTTTCATATAACGGAAAAAGAATGTAAGTATCAATGTTGAAATGTGAGAACCATCAACATCGGCATCGGTCATAATTACAACTTTATGGTAACGCAATTTCGTAAGATTTAAAGCTTTTGAATCTTCTTCAGTTCCTATTGTTACACCTAAGGCAGTATATATATTTTTTATTTCTTCGTTATCTAACACTTTATGTGCCATTGCTTTCTCTACATTCAAGATTTTACCACGTAATGGTAATATAGCTTGAAAATGACGGTCACGACCTTGTTTAGCTGTACCTCCGGCAGAATCTCCCTCGACAAGAAATAATTCTGACTCTTCAGGCTTACGAGAAGAACAGTCTGCTAATTTCCCTGGTAAACCGCTTCCTCCCATAGGATTTTTACGTTGTACCATCTCTCTAGCTTTCTTAGCTGCCTGACGAGCTTTTGCTGCTAAAATTACTTTATCTACAATTAATTTTGCTTCTGCAGGATTTTCTTCTAAGAAATTAGTTAACATTTCTGCTACTATTTTATCAACAGCAGGAGAAACTTCAGAGTTTCCTAATTTAGTTTTTGTTTGACCTTCAAACTGAGGTTCCATCACTTTTACAGAAATTACAGCTGTTAATCCCTCACGGAAATCATCACCAACAATCTCTACTTTCTCTTTTGCTAGATTAAAGTTTTCCTCAGCGTATTTTTTAAGCGTACGAGTTAAAGCACGACGGAAACCAGATAAGTGTGTTCCTCCTTCGTGTGTATTAATATTATTTACGTAAGAATGTACATTTTCTGTGTAAGAAGTATTATATCTCATTGCAACCTCAACTGGAATTCCTTCACGCTCTCCTTCCATAAAGATTACTTTGTCCATAATAGCTTCTCGATTTCCATCAACAAACTCAACAAACTCTTTTAAACCTTCATCAGAATGAAAAAGTTCTGTAATGAAATTACCATCAGCATCTTTTTCTCTTTCGTCTGTCAAAGTAATATTAATTCCTTTGTTCAAGAAAGATAATTCTCTTAAACGGTTTGCTAAAGTTTGATAATTATATGTTTGTACTTCCTGAAAAATCGTATCATCTGGAGTAAAAGTAACTATTGTTCCATTTTTCTCTGTTTCCCCTACTTCTTTTACATCGAATAAAGGTTTTCCTTTTGCATATTCCTGAACGTATTTTTTACCGTTCTTATATACTTCTGCTGTTAAATGGTTAGAAAGTGCATTCACACATGAAACACCAACCCCGTGTAAACCTCCAGATACTTTATATGTATCCTTATCAAATTTACCACCAGCACCAATTTTAGTCATTACAACCTCAAGCGCTGATTTTCCTTCTTTTTTATGTAAATCAACTGGAATTCCTCGACCGTTATCTTCTACACGAATTGAATTCCCTTCTAAAATTGTAACTTTAATTGTATCGCAATATCCTGCTAAAGCTTCATCGATAGAGTTATCTACTACTTCATAAACCAAATGGTGTAATCCTCTAACTCCTACATCTCCGATATACATCGAAGGACGTAAGCGTACGTGCTCCATTCCTTCTAATGCTTGGATATTATCCGCTGTATATGTGTTGTTACTCATAATATGTCTCTAACTTTTTAAAACAAACAAATATAATGAATTCTAGTGAAATTTCCTCTTATTTTTGAATAAAAGAGCCTTAAATTAAATGGTTAAAAAAACATTAACAAAATAAAAATGAACTATATTTATTCGTAAATTAATTAACCAAAAAAATGAATGTAAAAGACGTTATACTCAATGAGGAAATTATTCGTTTCGATGAGTTACTTATTAGTTCTTGGAATTATTTTTTAAAAATTCTTCCATCCATTGCTTTGTCAATAATTGTTGGACTAATTGGTATTTTAATTATTCGATATTCTAGTAAAATAGCATTTAAAATTATTGATAAAAAATCTTCTGATCCTTTAGTTAGCGATTTCCTTGTTAAGATAATTAGTCTTGTTTTATTTATTTTACTAATAATCATTTGCTTAACGATTTTAGGTTGGGGACAGATTACAGCTGATATTTTAACTGGAGCTGGAATTGGAACGTTTGTTTTAGGATTTGCTTTAAAAGATATTGGAGAAAATTTTTTATCTGGTATTTCGATGGCGTTTAGTCGACCTTTTGAAATTGGTGATATTATAGAAATTAACGATATAAAAGGAAAAGTAGTTTCTATGTCATTGCGAGAAACGATTATAAAAGGTTTGGATGGACGAAATGTTTTTATTCCTAACGGAACAATGGTGACTGAAGCTTTACAAAATTACACTGTAGATCATGTAATTAGAGATGAATTTGAAATAGGTTTAGATTATAATGATGATATTCAGAATATAATTCTACTTATCGAAGGAATTTTAAAAGAATTTGATCAAGTTTTAACTGATCCAGAACCACTTATTTTTATTGAAGAATTGTCTGCTAGTACTGTGAATCTAAAAATTGAATATTGGATTAGTATAAAAAATAATATTGATACTGATAAAAAATTACGAAGCAATATTATGCTAAAAACTTTTCAAACAATATTAGCTAAAGGTTATAAGTTACCTAATAATATTTTGGAAGTAAAAATTACAGAAAGTCAAAAAGGATAATTAAAATAAAAACTTTTGTAGATATTATATTTAAAATTTAGAAAACTTAATATCTACTTATTTTTTTAAAAAATTATGTTGCGAATAATCCATTAATATTTTCTTTATCTTTTTCGTTATGAGATCTTCACTGTAAATAAAAATAGAATCATCTCTATTTTGAATATTCAAGAAAATTCTCTGACCTTCTATCATAAAAAAAAACATCTTTCACCCTTTTGTTTCGTAATCTTATTTTTTGAGTATATGAAGTGTAAAAAATATTTCCTTCAATATTTTTTATAGATATATTTAATTCATTTGATATAATAGTTAAAACATCAAAACCACTAATATCATTTTTTAGATAAAATTCATTAAACCTAAATCTATTCAAAACCCAATTAATAAAGAACAACAACAGTAAAGAATTTACTATAAAAAATGATAGAATAATCATTATCATAGTGTTTTTATCTAAATTAACATTTGTGATTACGGCTAATAATAGACCGAATAAAGCAAAGTTTATTGTAATCATCACAAACTTACTATTAAATGTTAATTGTGTTTTAATTAAGTTTTTCATAAAATTATCTAGTACTACTTTTTAACGAAAAAATAGTTGTACTTTATTAATAAAAATATAAGTATTTTAATTTTTCAACCTTTAAACAAAAAACTTTATTATTTTAAGAAAACATATTTGTATGATTATAAAAAGTTCTGATTATAGCTATACTATTTTTTTATTTTTTCTGAATTTATATCAAAAAAAATTGTGTTATGTAAAAGTACAATGTTATATAAAATTTTTATAATTTAAAGCTTTCTTTTCTATTAAATGCCAAGATAAATATGCTAAAATAACTGTAAAGAACATTGAATATAAACTTAATTCAATATGATTTAAATTAAAGTAATTCATCAAAGTTTGTTGAATTAAAAAGCCATATATATAAATACCATATGATAAGTCTCCTATTTTTTCTGTAAATTTCCAAGTTTTTTTATTAAAAGATAAGCCTATAATTATAACAATAAATGGTAATAAAAAAATTGAAGTAAATTTGTATATATTAAAGTATAATGAAAGTATTAATATTGAAATTAATAAATATATTATTCTATTATTTTTTATTTTATTTAAGTTTAATAATGATAAAATTGAACCAGCAATAAAATATAAACTTAATCTATAAAATTCAAGACTATTTAATTCTAATATTTTAAATATTCCATGAAAAAAATTAGGTTTAAATAGATGAAAAAAACTAAGAAGTAAAAAAATAATAATTAATATTATTAAATTCCATTTCTTACTCTTTATAACGATAAATGGAATTATAATTAAATACATTGTAAATTCATAATATAAAGTCCATAAACTACCATTAATAGTTTTTGAATATAGGTTATTCTCAAAAACTCCATTTATATTATATTGGACTCTATACAAAGAAAGATTATTTGGAATATATGAATAGAAATCATTTTGAAGAAAGATGTTTTTTGAGGTATTAACAAAGATTACAATTATAGTTGTAAAAATTAACATCACTATCAAAGCTGGAAATAACCTCAAAATTCTTTTCCATAAATAACTAATTATAGATTTACTAAAATTTAAACTTTTAAAGATTAAATATCCACTAATTATAAAAAAAATTTCTACAGATAACCGTCCTAAATCAACTTGTTCATTAGTCAATTTTTGAAATATCTCAATATTATTTGTTAATGGATATGAATGAGAAATAATAACTGAAGACGCAAAAATTAGTCTTAGAATATTTAAATTATTCTGATTATTCATTAATTATTGATAGTAGTTACACATAAAAATATATTTTACGAAACAATAGATATTAATTTTATAAAACTATATCTATATTAATTTAGTACAATATTAATATAATTATTTCTTTTATATATCAATAATTTATTATTTTATTTATAATGAATCACAAAATCATTTTAAATTTATAAACATGAATTTGCAATAGTGATT
>DJDD01000121.1 GCA_002430925.1 Flavobacteriales bacterium UBA5933 | reverse complement strand
TTTGGTAAAATAAAAACTGTTGATGGTGTAAAAATAGTAGAGGGACAAACTCCGTGTGAATTAAAAAATAAATCTTGTTCTAATTAAGCAATTTTAATTAAATAAGTACGTTATAGCCTTGATTATAGTCGAGGCTTTTTTATTATATCAAATCAATTTAATGAAAAAAATATTATTTATATGCTATCTATTAGTTAGTATTACGATTTCTGCTCAGAAAAAAATATATGGTTCAGAAAAATTTAGTATTGTAATGCCAGATAGTTTTAAAAGAACAATTGGTATTAATGATTATGCTACTATTCAATTTGAAAGTACAGAACCAAAGCCTAATTCTTATGGTTTTTTAATTTTTGAACATAAAGATGAATTAAAATTAGCAGACATTAAATTAGATATAATTGATTATACATTAAATTCTATAGAACCTTATATACAACAAGAAGGATTTGCATATATAAAGAAACCATATGTATCATATGAAAAAGGTTTTAATTATGCATACACAGAATTTGAAACTAATGTACAAGATTCTGGACATATATATTTTTTACAAACAGTAATAGAAACAAAAGATTATATTTATCAAATTTTGCAATACTGTGAGTATCCAAATAAAGATTTAATGAAGAATGATTTTATCTCTATTATCAATAGTTTTAAAGTAGAATAATATTAAAAACCTTTTATAAACTATTTACAAAAGGTTTTTATTTTTTTCTTCAATCCATAAGGACATATATTTTGTGCCTTGATTTGTATTATATTGTAAAATTTGACCAAGGAAATTAGAATTTCTATGTTGTATTAAATTGTTTTGAATTGAATTAATTTTGTTTAAGAATTTTAATTCAAATAACTCCTTGTTATAATTTTTGTTTAATATATTAACTCCTTCTTTTTGTTTAGTTTTCCAAATTTCTCCATTTTCGTAGAGTAAAACAGCTTTTTCTATAAAAGCAGACGCTTCATCAGTAATGTAACCATTCCATTCACCATTTTCACTCATAGATTCAGCACCAATTGTTGTAGTTACAGATGGAGTTCCAGATAACATTGCGTCTATAAATTTTCCTTTTATACCAGCACCAAATTGCAATGGAGCTAATAAAACTTTATAATTGCACATTGTTTCTTTTGCATCATTTGCTCTACCTTTTATATAAAAATTTTCTTTCGGATTATTTAATTGTAGTACTTTTTGTGATGCGTAAGCACCGTAAACATGCATTTCTGCTTTAGGTAATTTTTTACGTAATGTTGGCCAAATTTTAGTTTTCAAATGAAGAACACAATTATAATTTGGTTCATGAATAAAGTTTCCTATGAACATGAAATCTTTTCTTTCATCAAAATCTTTCCAGTTTTTTATATCTTCATTTTTTATTTCGTTTTCAAGAAAAGGAATGTAATATAAAATATCTTTATTTATATTAAATTTTTCAGTTAAGATTTGTATTTCTTCTTTAGAAATAATTAAAGATAAATCACAGCGAAGTATAGAAGCTATTTCTCTTTTTGCTAAATCTGTGTACAATAAATCTTCAGTAAAACAAAGTTGCTTTTTAAATGCATTTTGTCTTGCATTTCTTAAAAAATGTAAATCTTCTGTATCTAAAATTTTTATTGCATTTGGATAATTTTCACTTACTCTCCAGCTATATTGTTCTTCCGTCATAAAACGGTCAAACATAACAACTGTCGGTTTTAATTCTTCTATAAATTGATCAAAACTTTCATCATTTAATCGAATAGAGATTTCATCAATATTTTTTGACTTTAAATCGAAGCTAAAATCAGATTTACTTGCAGCACTAGCAAAATATATTTTATAATCATTTTTTAAAAAACAATCAATTAGTTGAATCATTCTAGTTCCTGCGGCAGATGATGTTGGTTCTGGCCAAACCTGACCAATAATTAAAAGTCTTTTCATTTTGCAAAAATAATTGTTTATAATCTACTTGTAAAGGATTGTAAATATTATTTTGTATTTGAAGTTATTCCATAAAAAAAACTCAGAGATTAACTCTGAGTTTTTTTATGAATTATATTTTATAATTGCTCAAATAAATATTTCATATTAACTTCTTTATCTATAATAGAAGCTAATTCATCGATATGAACTCTTTTTTGTTCCATTGTATCACGGAAACGTAACGTAACTGAATTATCATTCAACGAATCATGATCTACTGTAATACAAAATGGAGTTCCAATAGCATCCATTCTGCGGTAACGTTTACCAATAGAATCTTTTTCTTCGTAGATTACATTGTAATCTAAACGTAATTTTTTCACGATTTGCTCTGCAAATTCTGGTAAACCATCTTTTTTAACTAACGGTAAGATAGCAGCTTTTATTGGAGCTAAAGCAGCTGGCAAAGCTAGAACAACGCGTTCTGATCCATCTTCTAAAACCTCTTCTTTCAAAGAATTTGAGAATACAGCTAAAAACATACGATCCAGTCCTACAGATGTTTCCACAACATAAGGAACATAAGATTCGTTAGTTTCATTATCAAAATATTGTAATTTTTTACCAGAGAATTTCTCGTGGCTACTTAAATCAAAGTTTGTACGAGAGTGAATTCCTTCTAATTCTTTAAAACCAAATGGGAATTTAAACTCAATATCAGCAGCAGCATTTGCGTAATGAGCTAATTTTTCATGATCATGGAAACGATAATTATCTTTTCCTAATCCTAAAGTTTGGTGCCAACGCATACGTGTTTCTTTCCATTTTTCGTACCATTCTAATTCAGTTCCTGGTTTCACGAAAAATTGCATTTCCATTTGTTCAAACTCACGCTGACGGAAAATAAACTGACGAGCAACAATCTCATTACGGAAAGCTTTACCAATTTGTGCAATTCCAAATGGTAATTTCATACGTCCTGTTTTCTGAACATTCAAGTAATTTAAGAAAATTCCTTGAGCTGTTTCTGGACGTAAATATAAATCCATAGCTTGGTCAGCAGTTGCACCTAATTTTGTTCCAAACATTAAGTTGAATTGGCGAACTTCTGTCCAGTTTTTAGATCCTGTAATAGGATCAGCTATTTCTAATTCTTCTATTAAAGCTTTCACATCTTCTAAATCTTCATTTTCTAAAGATTTTCCTAAGCGATGTAAAATAGACTCTATTTGCTCTTTATATCCAATTACCTTAGGATTTGTAGCTAAAAATTGATCTTTATCAAAAGATTCACCAAAGCGCTTTGAAGCTTTTGCAACTTCTTTATCAATCTTAGCTTCAATTTTACCACAAAAATCTTCTACTAAAACATCAGCACGATATCTTTTTTTAGAATCTTTATTATCGATTAATGGATCATTAAAAGCGTCTACATGGCCAGAAGCTTTCCAAGTTGTAGGGTGCATAAATATAGCAGAATCAATGCCGACAATGTTTTCATGCATTTGTACCATTGCTTTCCACCAATATTGTTTGATGTTATTTTTTAACTCAGCTCCGTTTTGTCCATAGTCATAAACGGCTGATAATCCATCATAAATTTCACTCGATTGAAAAATGAATCCATATTCTTTCGCGTGTGAAATTACTTTCTTGAAAATATCTTCTGACATAATTAAAATGTGTATTCTTATTTAAATGCAATTTTAGTGATTTTTAACGATTTTTTTGGTATATTTTTTTAAAATTAAATTTAATTCAACTTAAAAAAGAACTGAATAATTCCCAAATTAAACCAAAACCATTATTTACGAATTGAATTTAAAATTGCGATTGCTTCATCTATAAAAATATGAGTTGCTTTACTTATAAATGTACCCTTTTTTACTAAAATCATTCCTTGCACAGAGTTTGTTTTTTCTTTTAATGGTATTAGTACCAAATCTTTTCTAGAATACGTAGCAGTATCAGTCATTATGGTCACAAACTTATCTTTTTCAACCAAATCAAATAAAAGATTAGCATCATTTATTTCAGTGTTTATGAAAGGATAAAATTTATGTTTTTCAAAAAGCTTATTCATTGTACTTCGAATAATATTTTCTTCTGTCGGTAAGGCAAGTAATGTGTCATTTAGCTCTCTTATACTAACAGTTTCTTTACTTGCAAAAGGATGATTTTTACTTACAATTACCTTAGGAAAAGCTTCAAATTTAGCTAGAATATCAAACTGATTTTCAACATCATTATCACCAAAAGTTAATGCTAAGTTTAACTGAGAATTTAATAATCTAGTTTTGTTATCTTCATCATTCCCATAATGTAAACTCAAGGAAACATTAGGATACTTATTACAAAATTTTGGTAATAAATCGACTAACGGAGCAAAATAAGAATACATTATTCCAATTTTTATAGTTCCATTGACTTCATTTCTCAAATCACTAATTGCCTTTTTACCTTGTTTCACAACAGATAAAGTTTGTTTGGCATAATCCAAAAAAATCTCTCCAGCTTGCGTAAGTTGTGTATTTCGACCTTTTCTGTAAAACAAAGGAACTTTTAATTCATCTTCTAACTGTTTTATTTGCTGAGAAAGGGCTGGTTGAGAAATGTATAATTCTTCAGAAGCTTTCGTGAAATGTAATAGTTCAGCAACTTTAACAAAATATCTTAATTGATGTAATTCCATAATATATAAATTTATTTTAACACAAAAGTTCTATAATCAAATCAATTTGGGCGTTCCCTTCGGTCGGGTTTTTCATTTCAATCTTTTCTAATTGATGATTGAGTAAAAGTAGAAATGCATTCAATTAGAAAAGGATTTCCACTTCAACCCCTAACGCATATATAGCGTGTTCTTATCAAAATTATAGTAAACAATACACTAAATAGTTTTTATTATCACTCAATATCAATTGTTAAAAGCATATAAAATTAATTATAATAATTCAATTATCCATAAGTATAACTTATGACTAATATTAGTAATTACGATTGTCGTTATTTTAAATTGAAACTAACTTAGTACTGTTAATTTTAATACACAATTATTACATATTACTATTTTACGGAGTTATTAATATCGAATTAATATCATGAAAAAAAAAGAAACAGGAGCGTCATTAGTTGTAGAAACGCTTAAAGAGCAAAATGTAAAACAAGTTTTTGGAATTCCAGGAGCTAAAATAGACCCAGTTTTCGATGAATTAGTAGAACAGAATATCCCTTTAATTGTATGTAGGCACGAGCAAAATGCAGCTTTTATGGCAGCAGCAATCGGTCGATTAACAGGTAAACCTGGTGTTTGTATGGTTACTTCTGGTCCAGGAGCAACTAACTTAACAACGGGTCTAGCAACAGCAAATACAGAAGGAGATCCAGTAGTTGCAATTGCTGGAGCAGTAAAAAGAAGCGATTCTTTTAAGAGAACTCATCAATCGTTAGATGCTGTAAGCATTATGAAGCCAGTAACTAAAATGAGTTTAGAAGTTACAGATTCTAATGCCATACCAGAAGTATTAACAAATGCTTTCCGAGTTGCAGAACAGTCTCGTAAAGGAGCAACATTTATTAGCTTGCCAAATGATGTTGTAACAGATGAGGTGAATATAAATGTGATTAAAGCTTCAACAAATATAAAAATTGGAGGAGCACCAAAACAATATATAGAAAAAGCAGCAGAATTATTAATTCATGCAAAAAATCCTGTAATTATTGCAGGAGAATCATCAAATGGAGATGATGTTGTAAAAGCAGCAAGATCATTATTATATAAAAGACCTTTCCCTGTTGTAGGAACATTTCAGGGAGCTGGATTGCTGCCAAGAGATTTAGAGCATTATCACGTAGGTAGAATAGGATTATTTAGAAACCAACCTGGTGATATATTGCTTAGCAAAGCTGATGTTATTTTAGCAATTGGATATGATCCTGTTGAGTATGATCCTCATTTTTGGAATACATCCAAAGATGCAAAAATTATACATTTAGATTATAATCAAGCAGATATAGATAGTTTTTATCAGCCAGAATTAGAGTTAATTGGAGATATTGCTGAAACATTAAATGAATTAAAAAAATTAATTCCAGAACAAAAAGATGTTATTTATCCGTTATTAGATAAATATCATTCACAATTTATAGAAGAAAAGCAGAAAATTCCGACAATAAATGTAGGAGATAGAGTACATCCATTACAATTCATAAAATTATTAAGAGATAATATTGGTGATAACGTAACAGTAACTTGTGATATAGGTTCACATTATATTTGGATGGCTAGATATTTTCAGGTATTCGAACCAAAAAGACTTTTATTCAGTAACGGTCAACAAACACTTGGGGTAGCTTTACCTTGGGCAATAGCTGCATCGTTGGTTCATCCAGATGAAAAAGTAGTTTCTATTTCTGGTGACGGAGGATTTTTATTTTCTGCCATGGAGCTAGAAACAGCGGTTCGTTTAAAATCGAATATTACTCATTTTGTTTGGACTGATGGAACGTATGATATGGTCGCTTTCCAAGAGGAAATGAAATACGGTAGAACTTCTGGAATAGAATTTGGACCAATAGATGTAGTAAAATATGCAGAAAGTTTTGGTGCAAAAGGTTTTAGAGTAAATGATGCAACTGAAATGGAAAGCGTACTTAAAACTGCTTTAGCAACAGAAGGTCCAGTTATTGTAGATATTCCTATTGATTATAGAGATAATATAAAATTAGGTCAAGCTTTACATGCTGAAGCCTTAGTATAAAAAATAAATAATTTTAAAGTTATGAAAAGAGCAAAATTATTTCAATTCTCTATCATGAATGGATTATTGGAAGGTTTATATGAAAGTGAAAAAACAATCGGTGAAATTGCAGAACATGGCGATTTTGGTTTAGGAACTTTTAACGGAATGGATGGAGAAATGGTTGCTTATAATGGAGAATTCTATCAAATAAAAGCAGATGGTACTTCTTCTAAAGCAGAAATGTCTCAAAAAACACCATTTGCTTCTGTAACTAATTTTAAACCAGATATTGTACATGAAATTACTGAACCAATAAACAAAGACGGTTTAGATAAATTAATGAAGGAGTTAACTCCAGGGAAAAATTTATTTTATGCAATTCATTTAGATGGTTTTTTCTCTACAGTTCGTACACGTACTGTTTCTAAACAGCAAAAACCATATAAAAAATTTATGCTTGCTGTTAATGATCAAAAAGAATTTATTTTCCACGATAAAAAAGGTTTATTAGCTGGTTTTTATTCACCTGATTATATGCAAGGAATTACTGTTGCAGGCTTTCATTTACATTTTATCAATGAATTAAGAAATGGAGGAGGGCATACCTTAGATTTCTTAATGGAATCAGGAAAACTCGAAATCCAAATTTTAGAAGATTATCAAATAGAATTACCATCAAATGAGCAATTTGTTAATGCAAATTTAGGGGGTGATAGAACAAATGAAATTGAGTTTACAGAAGGTTAAACTCATTACTTATATTTTTTTTATTTATAAAGGGAGTTAATCTTAGGATTAGCTTCCTTTTTTATGCAATAGAACTATTTTATAATTTATTTTGTATTTCTTTTAAGAACTCTTCAATTACTTCTTCATTTCTACTGAAATAAGACCATTTTCCATTTTTTGTCATTTTTAATAATCCACAACGTTCCATATTTCCTAAATAAATAGATATAGTCGATTGAGATAATCCAGATTTTTCTTGAATAGTACCAACACAAACACCAATGTTATTTGAAATATCTAAATGGTTGATAGAAAAATTTGCTTCAGGATTTTTTAACCATTCTAATATTTCAATTCTTGTTTGATTTGATAGACATTTACCAATTTCAACGATTTGTTTTAATTCCATTCTACAAATATATTTACAATTATACATGTATCAATAATAAATTTTAGAACAAATATTTTTGTATATTTATTGAATATAACATAAAAACAACCAACTATGGGATTATTTTCATTTATTAAAAATGCAGGCGAAAAAATTTTTGGAGGATCTGAAACTCCAGAAGAAAAATCAAAAAAAATTTCTGAACAATTAGCAAAACATGGATTTAATTTATCATCTATAAATTTTACAGTTGAAGGAGATAAAGTAATAGTTTCTGGTCAAGCAGAAAATATTGATGATAAACAAAAAATTTTAGCAACAGCTGGAAATATAGAAGGAATTGATTCTGTTGAAGATCATTTAACTTTAAAAACTCCTTTAAAAATAGAAATTCCTAATATATCTAAAACAATGTATACTGTAAAAAGTGGTGATTCTTTATCTAAAATAGCTAAGGAAGTTTATGGTGATCCAATGAAATATCCAATTATTTTTGAAGCGAACAAACCAATGTTGAAACATGAAGATAAAATTTATCCTGGACAAGTTCTTTATATCCCTCAGGAATAATTTTTTAAAAAAAGTATATAAATTATTTTTTTATCTTAAAATGTATTGATTTTTTTTCTGCACGGTTTTTGTTTTAATATTACCACAATAAAAAATAATAACATATATTCGTGTAACTGAAATAATAAAATAATAATTATGAAATTATCAATTTTTCCAGTGGCTATTATTGCTGCTTCATCACTATTTAGTTGTGTGAGTCAGAAAAAGTATGATGAATTACAAAACAAATTTAATTCTACTTATTCTGAGAATCAAGGATGTCAAACAGAATTAGCTGTTGCTAAAGCTAAATTAGCAAATTCTGAAACAAACCAAGGACATTTTGAAAATACAGTTCAAAGTGAAAGACAACAAATTAGAGAATTACAAGCTCAATTAAAAAAATGTATTGATGGAGGTTCTAAAAATGTTTCTGAATTAGTTAAAGAAATTAATGAATCAAATAAATATATCAAACACTTAGTAAATGCTAAGAGTAAATCTGATAGTTTAAATATGATTTTAACGAATAATTTAACTAGATCTTTATCAAGTAATGAAGCTAAGGATGTTGATGTAAAAGTATTAAAAGGTGTAGTGTATATTTCTTTAGCAGATAATATGTTATATAAATCTGGTAGTTATGAAATTTCACCTGCAGCTGGAGAAACTTTAAGTAAAATTGCAAAAATCATCAACGATTATAAAGATTATGATGTATTAATTGAAGGTAATACTGATAATGTGCCTATTTCTAAACCAAATATTCGTAATAACTGGGATTTATCTGCTTTAAGAGCTTCTTCTGTTGTTCAAGCATTACAAAATCAATACGGAGTAGATCCTAAACGTATGACAGCTGGTGGACGTGGTGAATTTAATCCATTAACTACAAATGCTACTGCTGATGGAAAATCTCAAAACAGACGTACACAAATTATAATTTTACCAAAATTAGATCAATTTATGGATTTAATTGGACAAGCTCCAAAATCATAAGTATAAGCTAAAAAAAAGCATAAATTATATTAATAAGGGTCACTTTAAGTGGCCCTTTTTTTGTATCTTTTCAAAAAAATTAATCAACATATAAATATTAATGGAACTTTATTATTCTTTTTCAGTTCTAATTGTACTAGCAGCTATATTTTCTTATGCAAACATTCGGTTTTTAAAATTACCTGGTACAATTGGAATTATGATTATTGCCATGTTAGTTTCTGCTATTATTCGTGTAGCTGGAACAATTTTCTTTCCTACCATTAGTGAAGAATTTAGACAACTTTTTAATAGTTTAGATTTTAACGAAATATTAATGGGAGCAATGCTTAATTTTTTACTTTTTGCAGGAGCTTTACACGTTAATATTTTTGACTTAAAAAATCTGAGATGGACTATAGGAACTTATGCTACTATTTCTGTTGTTTTATCTGCATTTATTATAGCAACAATTCTATTTTATGTCTCTCCTATGTTTGGAATTCCAATACCATATATTTATTGTTTATTGTTTGGTACTTTAATATCCCCAACAGACCCTATTGTTGTCCTAGGTATTTTAAAACAAGCTAAAGTACCTAAATCAATTGAAACAAAAATTACAGGAGAATCATTATTTAATGATGGAGTTGCAGTAGTAATGTTTGCTGTTGTTTTAGAAGTAGCGACTAATATCGATTTTAAACCTTCGTTAGGTGCAATATCAATTTTATTTTTAGAAGAAGCAGGAGGTGGAGTTTTATTAGGTATTTTATTAGGATATACTGCCTCAAGAGCAATCAAAAGAATAGATGATTACAAAGTAACAGCACTTATTACTTTATCTATTGTTATGGGAGGTTTCTTAATTGCTAAAACATTACATTTTTCAAGTCCTTTAGCAATGGTTGTTGCTGGATTAATAATAGGTAATTATGGTCAAAAATTTGCCATGACTGAAACGACCAAAGATTATTTAAATAAATTTTGGGAATTAATTGATGAAATAATGAATGCTATTTTATTCTTATTCATTGGTTTTGAATTATTACTAATTGATGACATATTAGGGCAAATTCTTTTAGGGATATTAACTATTTTTATAGTTTTATTTGCTAGATTATTATCTATTTATATTCCTGCAAAAACAATTTTAAGAAAGAATACTTATTCTAAAGGTTCTCTTGTTGTAATGGTTTGGGGAGGAATTAGAGGTGGAGTTTCTATTGCTTTAGTTTTATCTATGCCAAATTCTGAATGGAAAGACCTGTTACTAGAAATTACATATGTTGTTGTATTGTTTTCTATAGTAGTACAAGGTTTAACAGTTGGTAAAGTAGCTAAAAAAGTATTAAAAGAAGATACCGAAGAGGCCAAAGAAGAAGAGGTTAAAGAGTATTTTAATTCTACTAAACTCTGAAATATATAATCTATTTTATTACTAAAAATACAGGGATTGGATATTATCTAATCCCTTTTTTATATTTGTTGATTGAATCTCGTAAATAAATGAAAGAAAAACTATATCAATATATTCATGAATTGTTGAATGATAAAATTAATTATCTACAAAAATTAATTAATGACTTGAGAAGTTCTAATAACGATACTAAGAGTAGTATGGGAGATAAGTATGAAACTTCTCGTGAAATGATTCAACAGGAAATTGTTAATATACAAAAACAGTTAAATGAAGTAATATTACAAAAAGAACAATTTTCTAAAATAAAATATTTAGAAAAAGATAGTGTAATTATAGGGTCTTATGTGAAAACTTCAATGGGCAATTTTTATGTAGCTTGTAGTTTAGGAGAAATAGATTTTAATGGAGAAAAAATATTTGTTATTTCATCTCAAACACCATTAGTTCAAACAATTTTAGGAAATAAAAAAGGAGATATATTTGAAATGAATAATCAAAAATTTACTATAGTAGAGGTTATTTAAATATAAAAACAGAAATAAGGCTCACGCTTTGCTGAGGAAGTTACGTACGTGCATTATGGAAAAAATATAAACCAAAGTCAATTAGTGAGCCTGATATTTCTCGATTACAACAATGTTCTTTAATTCTAGTACTTTAAGTCTCTCGACTGTAATAACTATTCTCATTTTTTATAATCTTATCTAAAAATATTCTGATCTATAGTTTAATATTCTAAATTTTATAGATCAAAATACATACCTTTTTTTAGATTTTAGTATTTTTGGTTGGTCATAAAACTAATTTAAATAGTTTCAGCGAACGTTCGCTAAATTAATAAAATTCGTTTAGATTTACCAAATATTTTTTGAAAGAATTATGCAGCAAGATTATATAAAGTTAATTTTTGGATTAAAATTAAAGCAGATTAGAACTTCTAAAGATTTATCTTTGTTTAAGTTATCTAAATTAACAGGGCTTTCTAAATCTTACCTAAATGAAATAGAAAAAGGTAAAAAATATCCTAAGACAGATAAAATTATTGCTTTAGCAGATGCATTTCAAGTATCTTATGATGAACTTGTATCATTAAAATTAGATAAAAATCTTGCTCCTGTTGCAGAAATTTTACAATCTAATTTGTTACAAGAAATTCCATTAGATATTTTTGGTATTGAAGAAAGAGATTTAATTGAGATTATTTCTAATGCACCATTGAAGGTTAATGCATTTATTTCTACTTTAATAGAAATAGGGAATAATTATAATTTAACAAAAGAAAGTTTCTTTCTAGCTTCTTTACGTTCATTTCAAGAATCACATGATAATTATTTTCCAGAAATAGAAATTGCTGCAAGAAATTTCTTGAAAGAATATCTTTTAGAATCAGATAAATTTGTTTCAAACGAAACAATGGAAGAGATTCTGAAAGAAGAATATGATTATACAATATGTTATAAAGATTTTAAAACTTTGGGTTCTTCTGATTTAGAAAAATTAAGATCAATATTCATCAAGGAAAAGAAAATATTATATATTAATATATTATCGGAAGTTGATCAAAAGCGTTTTATTTTAGCAAAAGAACTTGGTTATAATTATTTAAAGTTAACTGATAGATTATATACTTTTTCATGGGCAAGTTTCGAAAATTTTGATCAATTATTGAATAATTTTTATGCTTCTTATTTTGCAGGAGCTCTTTTGTTACCAGAAGAAATGCTATTGAAAGATATGGAAGAGGTTTTTGCTTTAGAAAGCCATGATTTATCTAAATTTCAAGAAATTTTTGGGAAGTATACGGAATCTCCAGAAACAGTGTACCAAAGAATGACAAATTTGTTACCAAAACATTTTAATATTCGTGATTTATTCTTTTTACGATTATCTACACGAAAAGATTCAGATTCATATAAATTAACAAAAGAATTACATTTAAATAGACAACAATCTCCACAAGCAAATGGAACAGATGAACATTATTGTAGAAGATGGGTTTCTTTAAATGTTTTAAGAGATTTACAAAATAATGAAAATTCTACACATGAAATAGGATCTCAAATTTCTACTTATCCATTTAGTAATAATCAAAAATATTATGTAATATCATCAGCAACCAAAGATCCTTTTAATCCAAATTATCTTCGTAGTGTAACAATTGGTATCTTGTATAAATCAGCCCAAAGGAAAATTAAATTTATGAATGATCCCGCTATTCCTGTACAAGAAGTGGCGGTAACATGTGAAAATTGTGGTATTATGGAATGTGATAAGCGTGCTGCGAAACCCATGAGATTTGAGAAAGCAGTACGTAACAAAAGATTGAATGTGATTATTAATGATTTTATAAAATCACAAAGTAATTAATAGTCTATTTTTTCTCCATTTTATAGAATAAAAGAATAACAAAGCTGATAGCAAAAGACACTCCCATCGCTAAAGCAGAAGCTTTCATTCCTCCAGAATATTCGATCAATAAACCATAAATCATTAACCCCATAAAAAGAGCAAATTTTTCAAATACATCATAAAAACTAAAATATGTAGTTGTATCTTCAGTTTCGGGTAATAATTTTGCATAAGTTGATCGAGATAATGCTTGTAAACCTCCCATAACCAATCCTACCATTGCAGCCATTATATAAAATTGCATTTTTACATTAGGATCATTTTTATTAATTAAAAAACCAATTAAGCAAGTAATTATCCAAATAAAAATTCCAATAAGTAAAGTGCTTTTATTTCCAATTTTTCCTGATAAGAATGAAAATAACCATGCACCTAAAACAGCTTCAATTTGTATAAGTAAAATCGTCATGATTAATTCAGAAGATTCCATTCCAATTTCAGAACTACCAAACATAGCAGCCATCAAAAAAATAGTTTGCATTGCAAGGCTATAAAAGAAGAAACCAGATAAAAATATTCGAATATTTTTATGTTGATTTAAATCTTTGAATGTTTTTCTAAGATTTTCAAAACTACTTTTAATAATATTTTTAGGTATTTTTCTATCAAATTTTTTATTTGGTAATTTATTTAATGCAATTTGCCCAAAACCAAACCACCAAAATCCAGTTAGTAGAAAGCTAATTCTTGTAAAAAAAGCTTGCTTTTCCTCAGGAGCAAGTTGTATCATAACAAGGCAAACGGTTAAAAGTAGTACTGATCCAATATAACCAAACATATAACCTTGTGCAGAAACTTTATCCATTTTATTTTCGCTAACAATTTCTGGGAGATATGAATTATAAAAAACTAAACTTCCCCAAAAACCTATGCTTCCAGTAATGTTTAATAATAATGCTAGCCAAACTAATTTACCAGAAGTAAAGAAAAACATACCAATACAAGAAAATGCTCCTAAATAACAGAAAAATCTCAAGAATTTAATTTTATTTCCTATTAAATCTGCAATGGATGATAAAACAGGAGATAAAACAATAACAAAGAAAAAAGCAATTGCTAACGAAAAATTAAATGCAGATTCTGGTAATAAATCTAAAAATTTTATTGGTGCATTATTTGCATCATATGTCATAGCTGTATAGTACACAGGAAAAATAGCAGATGCAATGACTAAAGCATGAACAGAATTTGCCCAATCATAAGAAATCCAAGCTCTAATTAATTTAGGGTTATCTTTAATATTCATATATAATATTTGAGTGGTAAACTTAATAAAAATAAAAAGAACAAATAGTTATCTTTTTTATTGTATTAAATAATTTCTTTTTATTGATATATTATGGTTAATAATTTTTGTTTGCTCTATTTTTGTTTGCTCATTTATTAAATAAAAATAAGGATAGAATTAATCCTAAAAATTAATATTTTAATGAAAAAAAAAGTTTCGATTTTTTGGTTTAGAAGAGATTTAAGATTATCTGATAATACGGGATTACATCATGCACTTCATTCTAATGATGAGGTTTTACCATTATTTATTTTTGATGAAACAATTTTATCTAAATTAGAAAATAAAAAAGATAGGAGAGTAGATTATATTCATCAAGCTTTAAATAAAATTAATTCTGAATTAAAATCTTATGGAACTACATTAACAACTTTTTGTGGTAATCCATTATCTATATATAAAAAACTGATTGAGGAGTACGATGTACAAGCTGTATTTTGTAATAGAGATTACGAGCCAAATGCAATTGATAGAGATAAAGAAATATATTATTTTCTTAAAGAGCATAATATATCTTTAAAAGGTTATAAAGATCAGGTTATTTTTGATAGAAATGAGATTTTAAAGAAGGATGGAAAACCTTATACTGTTTATACACCATATTCTAAAAAATGGAAAGAAGCTTTGAAAAAAGAGCATTATACAGCTTATGATTTAAACGTTGATAATTTTTATAAATTACCATTCTCTGATATTCATTCCTTGGAAGATTTAGGTTTTGAGAAATCTGATATGGAATTTGATTCACCAATACTTGATAAATCTATCATAGATGAATATGATAAGTATAGAGACTTTCCTGCAATTCAAAAAACAACTCAACTTGGGATTGCATTACGTTTCGGAACAATAAGTACAAGAAAATGTGTAGAATTTGCTTTAAATCATAATGAAGTCTGGTTATCAGAATTAATATGGAGAGAATTTTTTATGCAAATATTGTATCACTTTCCTAAAGTTGTTCATCAATCTTTCAAAATAAAATATGATGAAATAAAATGGAGAAATAATGAACAAGAATTTCAGAAATGGTGCGATGGAAAAACAGGTTATCCAATAGTTGATGCAGGAATGCGACAATTAAATCAAACTGGATATATGCATAATAGAGTTCGTATGATTGTAGCAAGTTTTCTTTGTAAACATTTATTGATTGATTGGCGTTGGGGAGAAACTTATTTTGCTCAACTACTAAACGATTATGATTTATCTGCAAATAATGGAAATTGGCAATGGGCAGCAGGATCAGGATGTGATGCAGCTCCATATTTTAGAGTTTTTAATCCAGAAATTCAAACAACAAAATTTGATAAAGATTTAAAGTATATAAAAAAATGGGTCCCAGAATATGGGACAAATAAATATGTGAAACCTATTGTAGAACATCGTTTTGCTAGAGAAAGAGCTTTACAAGTTTATGGAGAAACATTAAAGGAATAATAATTCTTTAAATTTTTAAAAAATAAAAATGATTTATAATTTTTGTCTAAAAAATCTTATCTACTTTTGTTAAATGCAATCAGTTTCTAAAACCAAAAATAAGTTTCTCAAATTTATTGTTCACGCAGTAAATTATTTTCAAGATTTGTTAAATTTATTAAAACTTGTTCTTAGCGAAAGACAGTTTTTATATTTATCTTGTGTATTGGTTGCAATATCTTCAGGTTTAGCAGTGATTGTTTTAAAATCATTTGCTCATTATGTATTTCAATTTACATTATATATCAATGAAATATTAGAATTACCTTATGTAAATAGTCTTTTACCCATATTAGGAATTGTTGCTACAGTATTTATTATTCAGAAATTTTTAGATGGATCAATAGAAAAAGGAACATCACAAATTATGATTGCGGTTGCTAAAAAATCCGGCATTATGCCAAAAAAGCAAATGTATGCTCAAATCATAACAAGTTCATTAACTGTAGGTATGGGAGGGTCTGCTGGATTAGAATCTCCTATTACAATAACAGGAGCAGCTTTTGGTTCAAATTATGGGCAGTATTATCGATTTCGATACAAAGAAAGAACATTGTTATTGGCTTGTGGTGTTGCATCTGGTATTGCAACAGCTTTTAATGCTCCAATAGCAGGTGTTTTATTTGCGATAGAAATTGTCTTAGCAGATATGAGTGTAACTGCTTTTATACCATTGTTATTATCTTCTGCAACAGGAGCGTTGATAGCTAATGTTTCTTTAAAAAGAGAAATGTTATTGTCTTTTCGTTACGAATTAGAATTCGATTATAGAAATGTGATTTTTTATGTTGTATTAGGAATTTTAGCAGGTTTTATCTCTATATATCATGCCAGATTATTCAGAAAAGTAGAACATATGATAAGTCATTATTCGGATAATGTATATTGGCGTGCAGTAGTAGGTTCATCTCTTTTAGCAATATTAATTTTCTTTTTTCCGACCTTATTTGGTGAAGGATATGAGGGAATTAATTACTTGGTAAATGATAAAGCTCGTTTTATTTTAAGTAACTCTTTATTAGAGAGCTTTAGTCATAATCAGTGGATTGTGTTAGGATTTGTATTAGTTGTAATTCTTATAAAATCTATTGCAACAGGTCTTACATTAGGAAGTGGAGGTAACGGAGGGAATTTTGCTCCTTCATTATTTGTAGGTTCTTATTTAGGTTATTTTATTTCTAAACTATTCAATTTAATTGGGTTTAATCTTCCAGTTGCAAATTTCACTGTTGTTGGAATGGCAGCTTTACTGAGTGGCTTGTTTCATGCGCCATTAACAGCAATTTTCTTAATTGCTGAAATAACTGGAGGTTATGGATTAATCATTCCTTTAATGATTGTTGCTTCCATAAGTTTTGCTATATCAAAACGATATGATAAATATTCTATGGATTTATATTCAATTGCAGATCAAGGAATAGTTTTTACATCAGATAAAGATCAAAATTTATTCAATAAAATAGATTTATTTTCCATTTATATTAAAAACATTAAAACACTTACAACTGAAAATTCTATAGAAGATATAAAAGATATTTTTTCTACAACAACTCAGCATTTTATTCCAGTTCTTAATGAAGATCAGACAATTAATGGTGTAGTAGTTTTAGATCAAATTAGACAATTTTTATTTAATGAAACTTTTGGGGATAAAACATTTGAAGATTGTGTTTCTATTGCTCCATCAATTTCAGTTTTTGCTAATTCTGCAAACGTTATAAAAATGATGGAAAATAAAAAGATTGACTATATGTTGTTGACTAAGCAAGGAAAGTATGTTGGGTATGTTACAGAAAGTTTATTATTAGAAAACTATAGATATAACTTGAAAAATTTAAGAATAGAATAAGAATAAAAAAAACGAGAAGTTT
>DJDD01000070.1 GCA_002430925.1 Flavobacteriales bacterium UBA5933 | reverse complement strand
CTTCGATTGGCATTAAGAATGGTTTATCAGCATCACGAACTGGTTGCTCAATCCACTCATCAACAGAGTTCATTAAGTTCATTACAGTTTCAACCCATTGAGGCTCACCATTTAATGCACCTAAAGCAGAACCTTGAATAACTGGAGTGTTATCACCATCATATTCGTAAGAAGATAATAAATCTCTTACTTCCATTTCTACTAATTCTAATAACTCAGCATCGTCAACCATATCAACTTTGTTTAAGAAAACAACGATACGAGGAACGTTTACTTGGCGACATAATAAGATGTGCTCACGAGTTTGAGGCATTGGTCCATCAGTAGCAGCAACTACTAAGATTCCACCATCCATTTGAGCAGCTCCTGTAACCATGTTCTTTACGTAATCCGCGTGACCTGGACAGTCAACGTGTGCGTAGTGACGGTTAGCAGTTTCATACTCTACGTGAGATGTATTAATTGTAATACCACGCTCTTTTTCTTCTGGAGCATTATCGATTTGATCGAAAGCTTTTGCTTCTGAATACCCAGCATCAGCTAATACTTTAGTAATCGCTGCAGTCAAAGTTGTTTTACCGTGGTCAACGTGACCAATAGTACCAATATTTAAGTGCGGCTTATTACGGTTGAATGTTTCCTTTGCCATTTTACTTTTTATTAATTTCTATTGTTATACTTAAATTATAAAAAAATAACCTTATTTTTTTATCAGTGCAAAAATACACATTTTAATTGAAATAAAGATATTTATTTTTGACTCGCGTTAACCTTGGCTTAAATGAATAAACAACCAGCTAAAAGATTAACTACACTGGCGAACCAGAATTTGAGCGGGAAACGAGACTCGAACTCGCAACATTCAGCTTGGAAGGCTGACGCTCTACCAATTGAGCTATTCCCGCATTTTGTTTTAAAACTTTGCAAAGCTAAAAATTAATTAGCAAACTACAAAGGATTAAATAAATAATTGTGGGGAGAGCAGGATTCGAACCTGCGAAGGTGAAACCAACGGATTTACAGTCCGTCCTCGTTGGCCGCTTGAGTATCTCCCCAACCTTATGTTTTTCTATGAGCCGATAGAGGGACTCGAACCCACGACCTGCTGATTACAAATCAGCTGCTCTAGCCAGCTGAGCTACATCGGCATAAAAATACTATAATTCTACTTTACTATAAAAGAACAGTCCGTTAAATATCTTTGTTTAACGGACTGCAAATTTACGTTGTTTTTTTAATTAACCAAATTTTTAGTAATTTTTTTTAGTTAATTTTTATTTTTTTTATCTGTCGCTTACTTTTTCTTTTTTTCTGATAATTAATTTTTTCAATGTATCTACTGATAAATCAATACATTCCTCAAAAGATTGACCTGTTTTGCTCACTACAATATCATCTCCTGGTACTTCCAATTTTATATCTACTGTTTTATTACTTTTCTCTGAAGTATTTTCTAGTTTAAATGAAACATTAGCTGCAATAATTTTATCAGATAAAGTTTCTAATTTCTCTAATTTTTTACTTAAGTATTCTTCTAAACCAGGTTTAGTGTTAAAATTTACTGCTTGAAAGTTAATTGTCATAATTCATCGTTTTTGTTCTCACGTGGGTGAGACTTGTTAAACACTTTTTTTAAATTTTCTATACTCCCATGTGTATAAATTTGAGTAGATGACAAACTTGAATGCCCTAATATATCTTTTACTGCATTCAGATCTGCTCCTGAATCCAACATATGGGTTGCGAAAGAATGTCTCAGCATATGAGGACTTTTTTTACTCTTTACGCTTATAAGACTAAGGTAGTGTTTTACTTTAGAATAAACAAGTGTATCATACAAAGGTTTTCCTTTTTCTGTAACAAAAATATTCGTACATTGTAAAGTTATTTCTTGGTGTTTTTTACTATTATAACTATTAATATCGGCTAATAACAAATTAGAAATAGGTATAATTCTTTCTTTATTTCTTTTACCTAAAACTTTTATAACTAATAATTCTGAATCAATATCACTTTCTTTTAGATTAATTAATTCAGCTCGCCTAATCCCTGTTTGATACATCATATCGATCATTAACCGATCTCTTATTCCATCAAATGTTTCAGGAAAAAACTCATCATTGTTTAATAAATCATTTAATTCTGCCTGTGTAAATGGTATTAAAACTTGTTTGTTTTGTTTTAAAGAATGAATTTGTTCTATTGGATTGATTGATAAATGTTTTTCTCTAATTAAGTATTTAAAGAAACTACGTAATGAGCTTAATTTTCTATTAACAGTTTTCTCAGATTTTTTTTCTTCTGTTAAATACATTATAAATGTCCTTATATGATTTTTTTTAGCTAAATGTATAGTATCTGAATTTTCTTCCTGAGTATAAAAGGATAAAAAATCTTCTAAATCTCTCTTATAACTAGTAATTGTAAGTGTAGAATACTTCTTTTCGTACGCTAAATAATCTAAAAAATGCTGAATAAACTCCATAAAAAAACCTATTTATCAAAGTTACAACTTTAATAAATAGGTCAACAGAAATTAATTTCTTTATATTGTTTAAAACAATTTTTAAGCTTCTTCTTGAGCTAATAAAGATTGTTTGTAAATAGCACGACTTAATTGTTGTCTTTTTGCTACAGAAGGTTTTGTAAATTGTTGACGAGATCTTAATTGACGTACAACTCCTGTTTTATCAAATTTTCTTTTGTATTTTTTTAATGCTCTTTCTATAGACTCTCCGTCTTTTACTGGTATAATTAACATAATATTATCTATTTCTTTTTAAGATGGCAAATATACAACTCTTTAGTAATTAAACAAATCGTTTTTTATTAATCTTTTAAAATATTTCTTCCAATAACTAATTTTTGTATTTCTGTGGTACCTTCACCTATTGTACAGAGCTTAGAATCACGGTAAAATTTTTCTACAGGAAAATCTTTTGTATAGCCATAACCACCAAAAATTTGAACAGCTTCACTCGAAATTTTTACACATGCTTCTGATGCGTAATATTTTGCCATAGCTCCTTCAGTTGACATAGGTTTTTTATTATTTTTTAAATAAGCAGCCTTATAAATTAATAGTTCTGAAGCATCAATTTCTGTTTTCATTTCTGCTAATTTAAAATTAATGGCTTGAAAATTTGCTATTGCTGTTCCAAATTGCTCTCTTTCCTTTGCATATTTCAACGCTGCTTTATATGCTCCTTTAGCAATACCTAACGATAATGCTGCTATAGAAATTCGACCTCCATCTAATATTTTAAGAGCTTGTTTAAACCCATCTCCTACTTCACCTAATCTATTTTCATCAGGAATTCTTACATTATCAAAAATTAGCTCTGCTGTTTCAGAAGCTCTCATTCCTAATTTATTTTCTTTTTTTCCTGAAGAAAACCCTAGTGTTCCTTTTTCTATAACAAATGCAGTAGAATTATTTTTTTCTCCTTTATTACCTGTTCTTGTCATAACTACTGCAATATCTCCAGATATTGCATGTGTAATAAAATTTTTAGCTCCGTTTATTACCCAATAATTACCATCTTTTACTGCTGTAGTAGACATTCCTCCTGCATCAGAACCTGTATTATGCTCGGTTAATCCCCAAGCTCCTATTGTTTCACCCGAAGCTAATTTAGGTAACCAGCGTTGTTTTTGTTCTTCATTACCAAATTCTAATATATGATTTGTACATAAAGAATTATGAGCAGCAACAGATAGTCCTATTGAAGGATCTATTTGAGAAAGTTCGTCAATAATTGCAGTATACTCATCATAAGATAAGCCAAAACCTCCATACTCTTCTGGAACTAAAATTCCCATAAATCCCATTTTTCCCATTTCTTTAAAAACATCTACTGGGAAAGTTTGAGATTCATCCCATTCCATTATATGTGGTTCTATATATTGAATTGCAAAATCTCTTACCGATTGTTTTATTAATGACAAATTCTCGTCTTCTAAAAAATTCATTGATTGAGTTAACTTTTTTTCAAAAATAATAAAAATATATTCAACAGAATATTTTAAGAAGTTTCTAATTTTTAATCATTAAAAACAATTGGATTTCAGCGTCTTTAAGTTAATATTTTTTAAAAAATAAACAAATGTTTAAAGTCATTTTGAAAAATGATTTTAAACATTTTAATTCGGATAAATTTATCTGAATTTTGTTTCCAAGAATAATAATAACGATTTATATGAAAAAAGGATTATACTTATTAGGAGCATTAATTATTTCTGCAATATCATACGGACAAGAAGCAGGAGAATTACATATGCGTGTAAGAGCAACTGGAGTTGTACCAATGGAAAGTGCAAAAATAGGTACAATAGGTGGTGATGTTTCAGTAACAAATGATTTAATACCAGAAGTTGACTTTACATATTATATTACAAAAAACTTTGCGGCTGAATTAATCCTAGGAACATCTCAACATAGCGTTACTGCTGTTAATACAGCATTAGGTAATTTAGATTTAGGAAGAGTTATGTTATTACCTCCAACATTAAATTTTCAATACCACATATATCCAACAAAAAACTTAAAACCTTATGTTGGTGCTGGTGTTAACTACACAATGTTTTACAATCAAGGTCAAGGAAAAGGAAGAAACGCAGCTATAACAAGTGTTAATTACGATAACAAATTTGGTTGGGCATTCCAATTTGGATTTGATTATAAAATAAATGATAAACTATACTGGAACGTTGATGTTAAAAAAGTATATGTAAACACTGATGTTACTGTAGGTGCAAATGTAGGAGAACAAATTTATTTACCTGCTAAAGTGGATTTGAATCCATGGCTAATAAGTACAGGTATTGGATTTAGATTATTTTAATTTTTTTTAGATTATATATTTTGCTTTTTTAAGAGAAAAGAAACTATCATGAACAGTTTCTTTTCTCTTATTTATTTTATATCTACTTTGAAAGATAAACATTATTATCTTCTGTTTGAGTATAAATCCTTATTAGATCAATAGACCAAGCCCAAATAATATGTCCAAATAATTCAGATATATGCTCTTCTAATGGCTGTTCAGAAGCTGGAGGTACAATTCCGATTAATGGCATTATAATGACATGAAAAAGTACATAAATAATAACCCCATACAATGCACCATGATATAGAGAAATAAATTTAAATTTCTCGAATAACCAATAATATAACCAAGCAAATACAAAGCAAAAACCAAAATGTATAATAAAACTATTTATTGGTCTAGCTTGTTCACTAAAAATATATGAATAATGTGTAATATCTTCAGAAAAACCTAGTTTTTGTAATAGAGCTTGAGGTGGATTTGTCAGCTCTCTTTGTGGAGTTCTTGGTGGAAAAGGCACTTCCCAACCAAACTTTACAAAAGAAGAAAGTATTCCTCCTAAAATAGTAGCTTTTAAAAGTGGTATTTTTTGAGTAAATCTTATCATAAAATATAAATTTAAAAATCGACTTATACAAAAATAAGTAAATCATTTTAACCTTCTACTCGGTTATCTTTTATATTTTTTTGTCTTAAATATTCTCTAACCGATAAAAATGTAGGTTCAATATGAATCAAAACATCTTTAACTTGCTTCATTTGAACTTGAACTGCATCTTTTAAATTATGACTTATTTCGTGCCCCTCTACAACAGATATTTTACCATCTACAATAGCATGTAAATCAACATAATAATCCATACCACTTTTTCTTACATTGCATTTCTCTGTTGCCATAACTCCAGGAACAGTTAACGCAATTCTTCTAATTTCATCAATTTCATCATCATAAAGTTGTTCATCCATTATTTCACCTAAAGCAGGACGTAAAATTTTATAAGCATTGTATAAAATAAACGTAGAAGCTAATAAAGCGGCAACATCATCTGCTGCTTCCCAACCATTTCCCATAACAAGAGAAATAGAAATACCTATAAAAGCCATTAAAGATGTAATAGCATCTGAACGATGATGCCAAGCATCTGCTTTTAAAGAAGAACTATTTGTTTCTCTACTTTTCTTCATAACGTATTGAAAAGATAATTCCTTAAAAAGAATTATTCCTCCTAAAACTAATAAAGTAAATGGTGCTGGTTGATGATGAGGGGTAAGAATATTCTTTACACTTTCTATTCCAATGATTATTGCAGAAACAATTAAAAATGTAACGACTAAAAATGTAATCAAAGCTTCTGCTTTTCCATGACCATAGGGATGATTTTCGTCTGCTGGACGTGAAGAATATTTAAGTCCTAAGAAAACAAATATTGAAGAAAAAACATCTGCAGATGATTCTATTGCATCAGCAATAAGTGCATAAGAATTACCAAAAAATCCAGCCAAAAACTTTATTATAGCCAATGATGCATTTCCTAATATACTAAAAATTGAAGCTTTAATTGCTTTTTCAGAATTATCGTTCATAACAAAAAAATAAGCCCTACAAATGTAAGGCTTATTCTAAAGTTTATAAACTAAATATTATTTTTCTAAAAAAGGATATCTATAATCTTTAGCAGGAACAAATGTTTCTTTAATTGTTTGAACAGAAGTCCAACGTAATAAATTCATTGCAGAACCTGCTTTATCATTCGTTCCAGAAGCACGAGCACCACCAAATGGTTGTTGACCTACTACAGCTCCTGTTGGCTTATCATTGATATAGAAATTACCACAAGCATTCTTCAATGCTCTTGAAGCTATTTCTACAGCAGAACGCTCTTTCGCGAAAATAGATCCTGTTAATGCATAAGCTGAAGTTTCATCTACTAATTTTAATGTAGCTTCATATTCGTTTTCGTCATATACATAAACAGAAAGAACTGGTCCGAAAATTTCTTCTACGATAGATTCGTACTGAGGATTAGTAACTTTTATAACTGTAGGATGTACAAAATAACCTACAGAATCGTCATACGTTCCACCAATTACAATCTCTGCTTCCGAAGATGATTTTGCTCTTTCAATATATCCTTTAGATTTTTCGAAAGAATTTTTATCAATAACAGCCGTTACAAAGTTTGAAAAATCTTCTGGTGAACCAATAGTAACAGTAGCTAACATTTCTTTCATTTGTTTTAAAACCTCATCCCATAAATTTGATGGAATATAAGCTCTAGAAGCTGCTGAACATTTTTGACCTTGGTACTCAAATGCTCCACGAACTAAACCAACTGCAACTTCTGTAGGACAAGCTGATTTGTGTGCTACAACAAAATCTTTTCCTCCTGTTTCTCCTACAATTCTAGGGTAGGTTCTATATTTATCTATATTATTTCCTATTTGTTGCCATAAAGCATTAAAAACTTTTGTAGAACCAGTAAAATGTAATCCTGCAAAATCTTTATGCTCTAAAACAGTTTTTGCTGTTTCTGCTCCATCAGTTAAAACTAAATTGATAACTCCATCTGGTAATCCAGCTTGTTTGAAGATATCCATTGTTATTTTAGCTGCTAAAACTTGTTTGTCTGATGGTTTCCAAACAACAACATTCCCCATTAAAGCCATACAAGATGGTAAGTTTCCTGCGATAGCAGTAAAATTAAATGGAGTGATTGCAAATGTAAATCCTTCTAATGGTCTATAATCTACACGGTTCCAAATTCCTGGAGAAGAAATTGGTTGATCTGCATAAATTTCTGTCATATACTGTACATTAAAACGTAAAAAGTCAATTAACTCACAAGCTGAATCAATTTCTGCTTGCATTGCATTCTTAGATTGACCTATCATTGTTGCAGCATTTAATTTTGCTCTGTATGGACCAGCAATTAAATCTGCAGCTTTTAAGAAAATTGCAGCTCTATCTTCCCATGGTAAAGCTACCCAAGCTTCTTTTGCAGCTAATGCTGTATCAATAGCTTTTTTCACATCTTCCTGAGTTCCTTCATGGTAATAACCTACAACTTTTTGATGGTCGTGTGGTGGTCTAATTTCTTTTTTATTACCACTAAAAACTTCTTCAGAACCAATGTACTGAGGAACTTCTGTTACTTGACTATACAATTCTTTGTATGCGTCTAATAATTGTGCACGTTCTGGTGAACCTATTGCATAAGATTTTACCTCTTCATTAACTGCTTGAGGAATTTGAGCAAATGACTTTGACATTTTTATTATTTTGTTTGTTTATTTTCTACTAAAAACCAAATTTACGAAAATTCATTTAGTCTAATATAAAAGTATTTTTAAAAAAATATTTCATAAAGAAAACGAAAAACATTAGATAAATTATTTTCATTATTTTCAATAATTTCTTTTACCTTTTTTTCTCTTTCTTTACTAATTTTAAGAGGAGCTGGTTTTATTATAGAATTATCAGAAAATTGATTTGCTAAAATTTCTAAAGAATTATTATTAGGATTAGACATTAATTCTAATTTCCATTGATCAGTATTTTGTTTATTTAATTGATCTAATAATACACCTGTCCAGCCATTTATCCAATATGTTTCAGTACCAATAATCCCGTCATCATATCTATCAAGTTTTGAAGCCATTAAAGATAGTGATTTATATAAAGAATCTTCAGATTTTACTGTATTAGGATAGCCAACGTATAAACAACTTATCAATTCATAATAAAAAGCAGATCCTTCGACTCTGTCAAAAAATAAATTATTTTTATAATCATTAAGTTCTGTTTTCTTAAAATCATTGAAGTTTGAAACAAGTTGTAATGTTTTTTGAATTTTCATTAAACTATCTGTTTCTGAAACTGCGTCAAGAACTAAACTATACAACAAATTTCTTTTTGATCTAGCTTTTATATTTTTAACATCTACAAATCTGTCTTTATTATTAATTTCATCACTTTTTTTCCAGTCTTGATTTTTATCTTGATTTAAAATATGAAACAATTCATGAGAGTATGTTATAAATAAATCATACGTCCCTAAATGAAAGTATTTTTGAAATGTCAAAACATTTGTTAGATCTTCTGTTGAAAGTGCTAAGTAAATACCTTGTTTATTTTCACTTTCAAAAGGTAGAAATCCAACATTAAATTTAGGACGATTTGGTAAAATGCTATCGATTTTTTGTTGCGATAATTCTTGTACATTACCATTAGGATTAATTAACCAATATTTTTTTGTTTCAATACTTTCTACTAAAGCATATTGATTTACTTCCTTATTATTTGGCCATAATTTGGGTGCTATTTTACTGTAGTTTTTTATCTGATTGGCAAATAAATTAATATATTCCACTTCCGTTTTTGGTTGAGGATTACAATTAACACCAAAACACATACCTCCTGACTTTATATCTTTTAAAGTTGATATTTCTGATTTTTCATCTTTAAAAATATATTTATGACCTACATATATTGTTCCTAAAAATATAACTATTAAACTAACAGTTGTTATTGTAAAATATTTAAAAAATAATTTTATTTTCTTCATTTTGTTATTCCTTCTAATTTAAATAAGAATGCATAAACCATTGCAACATCTTTTAGATAATCAAATCTTCCTGATGCACCTCCATGTCCATAATCCATATCTGTTTTTAATAATAAAACATTTTTATCTGTTTTCAAATCTCTAAGTTTAGCAACCCATTTTGCAGGTTCGAAATACTGTACTTGAGAATCGTGCAGTCCTGTTGTCACTAATATATTTGGATAATTTTTAGCTTCTACATTTTCATAAGGAGAATAAGATTTCATATAAAAATATGCCTCTTTATTATTTGGGTTTCCCCATTCATCATATTCATTGGTAGTTAATGGTATACTTTCGTCTAACATCGTATTTACAACATCTACAAAAGGAACCTGAGCTACAACTCCTTTCCATAAATCTGGTCTTAAATTAGCTATTGCTCCCATTAACAAACCTCCTGCTGAACCACCCTGAGCAAACAAGTGCTGAGGAGATGTAAATTTTTGTTGAACCAAGAAATCGCCTGCATCTACAAAATCTGTAAATGTATTTTTCTTTTTCATCATTTTACCATCTTCATACCATTGTCTACCCATTTCTTGCCCACCACGAATATGTGCTATAGCATAAGCAAACCCTCTATCCAAAAGACTTAGTCTTACACTACTAAATGTTGCATCCATAGAATTACCATAAGAACCATAGGCATATAATAACAATGGATTTTTACCATTTTTCTGTAACCCTTTTTTATAAACAATAGATATCGGAATTTTAGTTCCATCTTTTGCTGTTGCAAATAATCTTTCGGTTACATAATTTTCTTTATTATATCCTCCTACTATTTCTTGTTGTTTTAACAATTCTCTTTTTCCTGTCTTTAAATTTTCATCATATATAGAACTTGGTGTAATGAGAGATGTGTACCCAAAACGAAATGTCTCTGTATTGTATTCAGGATTATTTGATGGATAGATTGTATATGCAGCTTCATCAAATTTTATAGGTTTTTGTTTTTTTGTTTTACGATCATAGATAATAAATTGATTCAATCCATTTTCTCTCTCTTTAATAACAAAGAAATCTTTGAAAACACTTACATCTTCTAACAATACATTTTTACGATGAGGAATAAAATCTTTCCAATTTTCAACAGAAGTTTTATTAAGGGGTGTTTCGACTACTTTAAAATTAAGTGCATCTTTATTTGTTACTACAAGAAATTTATCTTCTAGTGGAATAACATCGTATAAAACATCTTTTAATCTCGATTGAAAAACTTTAAATTCTCCATTTGGCTTATCAGCTTCTAATAGTCTTAATTCTGATGATGTTGTTGAACCAGAAGAAATAATGATGTATTGTTGATTTTTGGATTTTGATACATCAATATAATTTGTTTTATCTTTTTCTTCATAAACAACGACATCCTTAGAAGATTCTGTTCCTAATGTATGACGAACTATTTTTTCTGACAATAAAGTAATTGGATTATTTGAGACATAAAAAACTGTCTTGTTATCGTTTGCCCAAACAACATATCCATCCGTATTTTTTATTCCTAAATCGGTTGTTTTTCCTGTTGTTAAATCTTTTAGAAAAAGTTTATATTGTCTTCTAGAAAGATCGTCGACACCATAAATCAATTTTGTATTATCTGGACTAATACTGAACCCACTTGCGGCGTAATATTTATATCCTTCGGCTAGTTTATCTACATCTAAAAGGATTTCTTCTGGTGCAGATAAATTCCCTTTTTTACGACAGTATTTGAAATATTGTTTTCCTTCTTCTGTTTTTGAATAATAGTAATATCCATTTCTGAAAACTGGTAAAGATTCATCTTTTTCTTTGATACGACCTTTCATTTCCTGAAAAAGATTTTCTCGGAATTGGTCGGTATCTTTCATCATAGCATTCAAATAATTATTTTCTGCCGTAAGATAATTGACCACTTTTGTTGAATCTTTTCCTTTTTTAAAATAATCTATCATCCAATAATATGGATCATTTACTTTATCACCATGAATATCTCTGATATGATTTTCTTTTTCTGCTACGGGCGGTTTTATGTTTGGCCAAACCTGAGCATTAATAAAAGAAGCTACAGAAAGTACCGAAGCACTTATTATTTTCTTCATAATTATTTTTATCGATTAGTTATTAATGACTTAAATATAGTTATGTTTTATGAAATTATCTTAATCAATTTTATTTTGCAATAGTGATTGAAGCGGCATCCTTTTACAAAAACAGGAAATTTAGCACAACTAAATTTCCTGTTTTTGTAA
>DJDD01000069.1 GCA_002430925.1 Flavobacteriales bacterium UBA5933 | reverse complement strand
CGCTCTTCCGATCTATATTAGGGTTTATAATCCAAATTTCAGAGTAAGGAATCTACTACTTATATAATAGAGATTCCATCTCCAAAACAGTACTACTGTATGAATGAGTTGTATTCAATGCAGGGAAGAATGTAGATCCTTAATACTAACGGAAAATTATTTTACTGAATTTTCATGTAAAGACTCATTTAATTGATCAATCACTGTCGTCCATTCACCATCAGAGTGTAGTTTTTCTTCTAAAAAATGACGTTGAGCATCAGTCCAAAAAATTGCTTGTGTTAAAAAAACATCTCCAGCTAGCTGATGGCTCTCTATGAATTTTGCAATTGCTTCTTCAGTAGAAGCTAAACCAAGCTGTTCAAATAATTTGGTCATTCTTGGACGTGTTTGAGTCATGTGCTTAGCCCATAAATTTATATTAGATCAAATTAAACATAACATGTTTATATTTAAACTAAAATATAAAAAATTAAATAGCTACTATTTTCTTAGACAAAATGATTACTACATTTCATAAATCAACCACCTACATAATTTGTTTGTTAAATGATCATTATTTTTCAATAAGATTATTTTAATAGTTAAAGATTTTAAATTTTAAAAATGACAAAAATGTAATTTTGAAGTCATCGCTCTGTTTCTGTCTCTCACTAATAATTGAAATATAAGAGGAGATGATGTGGTCTCATTAAATATAGATTTTATAAAGTCATCTCTAATGAACTAACGAATCAAGAGGAAACGTAAATGAAATTATTTCAAAATAAAATGACTGCTCTACGTAATGTTGTAGTAGCTGCAACGATGATTGTGGCTACTACAACTACGTTCGCTCATGTGAGTTTAGTGAGTGCGATTCCTGCGGAAAATGCATCTATCCTTAGTCAACCAAAGAACTTGACCCTTAACTTTGGTGCAGAGGTTATGTTGATGAATATTAAGTTACTGGATGCTCAGCGAAGAGATGTTCCTTTAAAATATAAAGTTACTCATGACTTAAAGAAATCCTTTGATGTCGCTCTTCCGAAACTGAAAAAAGGTAAATATACCGTTGTCTGGACAACAATGGGGAAAGATGGTCACAACATGAATGGTGAATATAGTTTCACTATCAAATCAACTAAATAAGAATTGATTACCTTTCAACATGTCAGTGAGGTGCTGGCATGTTGTTCTAGAATGGACAAAAATAATGATTTCTGAATATTGGATGTGGGCCACTTGGTTAACTAAGGTTATTTTATATTTAAGTGTAGCTTTTGTCGTTGGTGGAGCCTTTTGCTATTTTTTACTTAGACAATATCTTGAACTAAAAGAATCGATTCTTAAATATATTACAATTGGCGCTGGATTAGGCCTAATTTCCAGTACCTTGGGATTTTTTATTCTGATTGGTAGTTTTGCCAATACTGGTATTACAGGTATGGTGGACCCCACGTATATTAATATATTGGTTAATACTCCGACGGGGTATATATACGTTCTTCGTTCTATTAGTTTTGCTCTTTTACTTCTTCTCATGGTGGTTAAACTTAACAGGAACAAAGGTCAGTTTTCTATAATTGAAAGTTCAATATTTTGTGTTTTACTTCTCCCGATTATTTTTAGTTTTTCCCAGCTCGGACATGTCGCTAATTTAACCTTACTTGCTCAAATTTTATTATCAATCCATATTCTAGTTATGTCGTTATGGATGGGGTCTTTATATCCGTTATGGAAAACCAGCCGGGAAATAAGTGGTTTACCTTTAAAAGATCGCATGCATGTATTTGGACGTATTGCTGCTTTCATTGTTGGGATATTAATCGCCTGTGGCGCTAGTGTAGCTCTTCTTTTAATTAAAGATTTTAATACCTTAATCAATACTGCATATGGCTATGGTTTCATGGTTAAAATGTTTTTTGTTATAGGTATTCTACTTTTAGCTGCCTTCAACAAATGGTATTTCACCCCGCGTCTTCAACATCCTAAATTCGCTAAACACCTTAGTCATGCCATTTTATTTGAGATGTTATTAGGTCTATCAATTCTATTAACAACAGGCTATATAACCACTGTCGTGGGTATTGAATAAGAGAATTTCAAAATAAGGGAATTGAGGAAATTTAACATTACTGCATTTATCTTTTGTAGCTGAGCAATAAAGTTTCTACTGGACTGCCAACTTACGACAATCAGAACAGTAAAATCGCATCATGAGGCATTATACATAAAGGTAGTCACCGGTTTTTAGCTTATCTTCAACCCATAACGGTCTCATCTATTCAGTTCACTACCATTGATTGAAATAACTAATCTTATAAATTTCAGAGTGATCGTAGATGACAAAAATGTCATTTTAAAGTCACATTAATGTTGGTTAAGTACTTTTACTGTAGTCATTAGAACACTCTTCTTTGGAATACTCTGAAGAAAACTGTAAGGTTGTAAACAGACCAAGTTACAGCGAGTAACTGATTCAGAAAAAGGCTGGTTGTATGGTGAAAGTTTAGAGTTACTGTTCTAATGTTTTAAACAAATGTTTTGTTAAAAAGGAGCAACATATGAAATTTCACATCGCTAATATGACTTGTGGTGGTTGTGCACGCGGCATTACTACCGCAATTAAAGAGCTCGACTCGAATGCCTCACTCGATATTGATTTACAAAACCGTATTGTTGAAATCAACACAACGGTGAGTCAGGATCAAGTCATTGCCACTCTCAGTGAGCGTGGATTTACAGCTGATCCTGCTTAATCTCTGTTAGAGTAACAGTGGGAATTCCTTACCACTTTTACTCTCTCTTATTTTCCTCATCGTACAGATAAAACCTGTACTTGCTTGAAATAAAAGTAATCCCTGAATTCCCCCTAATCTTGGTTCGAGCTGATCTTCGCATATAGAACTCAGCATATCTAAATGATAGAGATCGTATATGAGTACCGAAATGACTGATACGCCACACTACAGTGAAACATTAGAGATTGA
>DJDD01000020.1 GCA_002430925.1 Flavobacteriales bacterium UBA5933 | reverse complement strand
AAGATTGTAATGGATAGCGCGGCACGTAGTGATTGCCCAAAATATACTCCACAATAAGAAATTTAAAAAAAACTTTAATTATTTGATTTTTTTTCAAACTTCAACCAACCATTTTAAGTTATTCGGAATCTATAAAGAAAAACAATATTAATCTTAAAATTTTCTGATATGAGTAACCAAACATTTTTAGACATTGTTTTCGAAAATCGAAACAAACAATACGGCGCTTATCAATTAAGACAAATTGCTAATCGAGATCTTATGAAATCTCTATTTTTTGGACTAGGATTTATTACTTTGACAACTGGCGGTATTTTATTTGCAAATAAGCCAACAAAAAATAGTTTAAAAGATGATAAATCTGTAACTCCTACTTTTACTGTATGTGAACTTAATGTTCAAGATAAAGATGTTGTTGTTCCTCCTGTAGAAAAAAAGATTGCAACAGAGAAAAAAACAATACAAGCAGCAACAGAACAAGTTGAACATATTATCCCCACACCAAAGGAGAACCCTAGTGTTGAAAAAACTGTAAAACCGATAAAGGATTTGGAAAAAGCAGATTTAGGTGCTTTTAATAGAAAAGGCGAAGAATCTACAGGGACTATTGGTGGTGGTGAATTGAGTGAAACTGGAAGTACAGTTGGTGGACAAAATACAAAAGCTACTGAAGGACCTAAAGAAACAAAACCTGTAGAGAATACGAATAAAACGATTACAAGTCGACTGGCTGCCGTCATGGCTATTTACCCAGGTTGTGAAAGTGAAAGTAAAAAAGGAAATGATGCACTTACTAAATGTATGAGTGATAAAATTTCTAAAGAATTGAGTTATGAATTGACTGATTTTGCTGAAACAGCAGCTAAAAATAATATAAATGTCGCAGCAGCTAAAATGCAGTTTATTGTAAATAGAAATGGTGAAATTTCACAAGTAAAACCGCTAAATGGAAGTCAACAAGATCTTGGAAAAGAAGCTAAAAGCGCATTAGAACGAATTAATAAACAACTTGTACGAAAAGGTAAAAAAATAAAACCTGCCCAGTTAGAAGATGGTTCTGATGCAAATTTAATTTTCTCTATTCCAGTTAAATTCCAAGTTGCACAATAGTTTAAAACACTCGTAACATAACCGTTGATTAATCAACGGTTATATTTTTGAAATAAAAAAAATGAATACTAAAAATACGACAATTTTAAGTTTTAATTCCTTGTTAACACAATAAAATTGTAACTTCGTATCGAATTATGAATAAGAATATTGTTTACGGATTAATAGGTTTCGGTTATTTTTTAATCGGAATTTTTACTTGGAAGTATAATTTTTTTGTAGTGAAATTGGATCCTACAAAATCTATGTTGTTTGGAATATTATTTATTGTATATGGTATTTTTCGAGTATTTAGAGGGATAAAAGGTTATAAAGATGATCAGAAAAATTAGTATTATATCTGCCATGATGATTGGACTTTTTACTGTTTTTAACTGTAAAAAGAACAATGAAAATACAACTAAAGCAGAACAAAAAACACCTGTAAAAAGAGCTTTGCATGAATATGGAGATTTAACAATGACTGTTGACCCTAGTTTCAAAAATTTAGCTCAATCACTTGCAGACATGTATATGATTGATTATCCTGATGTAAAAATAAAGATTAACGAAGAAATCGAAGAAAAAGCTATTAAAGATTTTTATGAAGGTAAAATTCCTTTGTTAATGTTAAGTAAACCTTTAACAAAAGCACAGCAACAACATTTATTTGATAAAACAAGAATAAATTATATTGCTTCTCCAATTGCATTGGATGCTACTATTTTTATTACATCAATTGATAATCCAATTTCGACGGTTAGTATAAATGACATAAAAAATAATTTATACCATAATCAACCAAAAACAACATTTGTATTTGACCACCCAAATTCTTCCAATTACAATACATTAAATGATAAATTGAAATTATCTGTTCCTGCAAATAGTAAAATTACAGCTATGGGAACAGCTGAAAAAGTAATTGATTATGTACAAAAAGATAAAAAAGCAATTGGAATTATTGGTTTAAATGTACTTAGTGATAAAGGAAACCCAAAAGTTGAAAATTATCTGAGAAATGTGAAAATACTTGCAGTTACTAATGATAAAGGTGAAGACATAGAACCTACAAATCCTAATTTAAGAAATGGTATTTATCCTTTTTATAGAGAAATATATTTATTGAAAAATGAAATAGGTTTTGGTATTGGTGCTGGTTATTCTAGATTTGCTGGCTCGCAACGAGGACAGAAAATAGTTACAAGAGAAAATCTTCAACCTTATTATTTATATAAAAGAGAAGTTCGACTAAATATAGATACACCTAAAAGTTAATTTTAGGTGTTTTTTATTTTTTAGGAAGCTGTTTTAAAAAGTTATAACGCTTCTGTTCAAAATCCATCATACAATAAAAATGATTTAATCCATTAGTAACCATTAAAAACTGACTTCCCAATACAATATTATAACGAGCAATTTGGTCAAAAGTTGTTTGATTTATTACTACTTTAGGAGCTTTGCACTCCACCATGATATAAGGTTTTGCATTTTGATAAACCACAATATCTGCTCGTTTTCTCATTCCAGTAATTTGTACAGGAACTTCTAATGCTATTGCTGAAATTGAATAATCTAAATCTTCTATTAAATACTTGATTACATGTTGCCTTACCCACTCTTCTGGTGTGTAGATAAGCCATTTTTTTCGAATAAGACAAAAGATATATAATTTATCTTGGGATTGTTTCAATCTTATTTGGTATTTTTCGGGAAAATTTAATTGTACTAATTTAGTCATTGTATGAGTCCTGTAGAATCTTTAATCAAAGATATAAAAAACAAAAACTATAAACCTATATACTTCTTAGCCGGAGAT
>DJDD01000068.1:4441-25577 GCA_002430925.1 Flavobacteriales bacterium UBA5933 | reverse complement strand
ACCCAATAGAGCAATCTATTGAGTTTTTTGTTTTTTTTGGGGGCTTGAAAATTTTCTTTTCTTAAAACTGAATGGAAAAATATAAACTAAAATAAATTTATCTGTTTTTATTAGAATCAATTTTGTTTCTTAGTAATATCAAATAATTCTTCATTCATTCTAAAAATCTCAAAATATTTTGCTTGTTGTTTTTTTATCATTAAAAAATAAACGCTTTAGCATAAGTGAATATTTTAAAATAATTTTGAAGATTAGTAAAATATAGTCGTAATTTGTTTCAGTCATAATTGAAATAATTCTATATGAAAAAATCTATATTTTCGAGTGTTATAATTTCTCTTTTATTTTTTTCTTGTCAATCAAAAGGTTTGCAGCAATCTGAGAAAAAAAATATAAAAGCTACAGAGTCTACAACGGAAACTATAACTGTTAATGCAGCTAATTCTTTGAATTGGGCTGGTAAATACGAAGGTATATTACCATGTGCTGACTGCGAAGGCATAAAATATATTGTTGAATTAAAAAAAGATGGTAACTTTTTTATAGAACAAGAGTATTTAGGTAAGGAAACTGTTTATCAAGATGAAGGTTTTTATAAATGGGATAATACTGGAAATACAATTCATTTAAACTCTAATGTTAGTCCATTATTTCTTAAAGTAGAAAAAAATGAATTAAAAGTATTAGATGATAAAGGAAAAGAAGCTACAGGTAAATTGAAAGATCATTATACATTGAAGAAAATAAAATAAAAAAAATGCATTTGTATTCAACAAATGCACTTTTTTATTATAAGTCTAAGCTTAATTGATCTGGTAACAATTTAAATGTTGTACGATGATAAATAGTTGTACCATATTCTTTAATAGCAGCTCGATGTTCTTTTGTAGGATAACCTTTATTTTTTTTCCAATTGTACTCAGGAAACTCTTTATCAATTTTTTCCATATATTCATCTCTATATGTTTTAGCTAAAATAGACGCTGCAGCAATATTCATGTATTTAGAATCACCTTTTACAATACATTCATATGGAATATCATGGTATGCATTAAATCTATTTCCATCTACAATAATAAGATCTTTTGGGCAATCCAATTGATCAATTGCTCTATGCATAGCAAGAAAGCTTGCATTCAAAATATTTATTTCGTCAATTTCCTTAGGAGAAACAATTCCAATAGCCCAATAAAGAGCATTTTCTTCAATAAATGATTTTAAAGAGTTTCGTTTTTTTTCAGAAAGTTGCTTTGAATCATTAATAACATTATTTTCAAATTTTTCACCTAAAATTACAGCTGCTGCAACAACGGGTCCACTAAGACAACCTCTTCCAGCTTCATCACAACCTATCTCAAATTCGTAATTTGATAAAACTTTGTCCAATTTTTTGAATTTTTAACAAAATTATGAAATTTTTGTGAAAAAATCTTTCAGAATGTTATAAAAAGCTTAAGTTTATAAAAGTTTTAAAAATGTTTTAACAAATGAGGAGAAATTTAAAAAACTTGTTTGTATTAGGAGGAATACTTTTAGGTTCTTCCTTATACGCTCAAGATGTAAAAACAGTGACTGGTGTGGTGACTGATTCTGATGGACTTCCGGTTGCTGATGCTGTTGTTAAATCTACTTCAGGAGCTGAGGTTTACACAGATGAAAAAGGAAGTTTTAGCATAGAAGCTAAACAAGGGGATTTAGTAACTGTAGAATCAGTAGGATTACCTACTCAAACTTTTACTGTTGGAACACAAAAGGAATATAAAGTTTCTTTAAAACCAACAGAAACAGTTGAATTAGAAGGGGCTGTTGTAACTGCTTTAGGGATTAAAAGAGATAAAAAATCATTAGGTTTTGCTTCTCAAGAAGTAAAAGCAGGTGAATTATCTGATGGAACTACAAATACTGGTAATATAGCTGCACAGCTTTCAGGAAAAGTAGCAGGTTTAAATGTAACAACAACTTCAAACTTTGGAGGTTCTGCGAATTTAGTTATTCGTGGTATAAAAAGTGTTGAAGGTAGTAGTCCATTGATTGTAATTGATGGGTCACCTGTAAATAATAGTTCTACATATGGTGATTCGGTTGACTATGGTAATGCATTATCAGATATTAATCAAGAGGATATAGAATCTATTAACGTTTTAAAAGGAGCAGCTGCTTCGGCTTTATATGGTGAAAGAGGTTTGAATGGTGTAATTGTTATTACTACAAAAAGTGGAAAAGGTGGTGATGATGGATCTTGGGGAGTAACTCTTAATACAGCTGTTCAAGTAGGGTCAATTGATAAGTCAACATTCCCAAAATACCAAAAGAAATATGGTGGTGGATATGATATGGCGTTTTATACAGAGAAGCCTGCTATAGATGGAAATAATTATGCTAATTTTTCTGAAGACGCTTCATGGGGTCCAAAATTTGATCCAAATCAATTAGTATACCAGTGGGATTCTTTTGATCCAAGTTCTCCAAATTATGGAAAAGCTACACCTTGGGTAGCTGCTAAGAATGGACCAATTACATTTTTTCAAACACCTGTAACTTATAATAATACAGTTACAATGGAGAAAGGTGATAAAAATAAAAACTTCAGTTTTACGTATGACAATATGTATTCTGATGGTTTGATGCCTAATTCTAATTTGAACAAGAATACATTCTCTTTAAAATCTAATTTTGATTTAACAGATCGTTTGCATGCAACGGTTTATTCTACATTAACTATTCAAAATACAAGAGGTCGTAATACAACAGATTATTCTGATAATATTATGACAGGATTTAGACAATGGTGGCAAACAAACGTAGATGTAAAATCTTTAGAGCGTGCTTATTTTAATAATAGAGATGCAGGTTCTAAATATTTATATGGAAATGTAACTTGGAATAGACAAAATTCTACTAGTCAGAGCCCAGCGTTTTGGAATAATCCATATTTTCAAGCCTATGAAAATTATTCTTCTGATCAAAGGAACAGAAGTTTTAGTTATGCACAAGTAAGATATGATGTTTCTAAAAACTTTAATATTTTAGGTAAAGTATCTTATGATAGGACAGCTTTATCTATAGACAATAGGTTGGCAGTGGGTTCTTTAGCTCAAACATTTGGGATTTCAGGTAAAAATGTTACTTCAGGATATTCAAGACAAGATATTACTCAAACTGAGACAAATTATGATATCATGGGAAATTATAACTTTAGTATTACCGATGATATTAATGTAAGTGGAGTAGTAGGAGCTAATTTACGTAGAAATTACTATAATTCAATTTATGCTTCTACAGAAGGAGGACTAGTTGTACCAAAAATTTATTCATTAGCAAATTCTGCTCAATCTGTTTTAGCTCCAGTAGAAAATGTATATACAACACAAACAAATAGTGGATATGCTACAGCCTCTTTTGATTTTTATAAAATCTTTTATTTAGATGCTACATGGCGCATAGCTAATAGTTCAACATTACCAAATTCAGATGATGTATTTAATTATCCTTCAATAACAGGAGCTTTAATTATGTCTGAAATAATCAAGGCTCCTTGGTTAAGTTTTTGGAAATTAAGAGGAAACTATGCTGAAGTAGGAGGTACAGCAAATCCTTATCAATTAGTAAACTATTATAATTCATCGGGAATTTATCAAGGGTCTAATGGAGGAGTTACTACATATTCTTCGATTACAGATTTATCCAATCCAGATTTAAAACCTCAAAGATCTAAAGAATTCGAATTTGGAACTGAAGCTTCATTCTTTAAAAATAGATTGACATTTGATTTTGCTTATTATAAGACTAAAACAGTTGATCAATTGATAATGTTACCTGTTTCATCAGGATCAGGGTATTTAAAATATGCACTTAATGCAGGACAAATTAATAATGAAGGTTATGAAGTTCAGTTAGGTGGTTCTCCAATTAAAACGAAAGATTTTACTTGGGATATTAATTTAAACTGGGCAAAAAATCAAAATAAAGTAGTTTCTTTAACAGAAGGTGTAGATAATTATTTATTAGATAGCTATCAAGGAGGAGTTTCTTTGAATGCTCGTGTTGGTCAAGCATGGGGAACTTTAGTCGGGTCAGATTATGTTTATTTAAATGGACAAAAAGTTGTTGATCCAGAAACAGGTAGATATGAAATTGCTGAAAACCAAGTTATTGGTAATGCTACACCAAAATGGACTGCAGGTATTCGTAACTCATTTAGTTATAAAGGAGTTTCATTGTCTTTCTTAATAGATATACGTCATGGAGGGGATATATTTTCAACAGATATGTATTATGGCCTAGCAACTGGTTTATATCCAGAAACAGCTGTGGGTAATAATCGTGAAAATGGAGTTGTACTTCCTGGTGTAAATCCTGATGGTAGTTTAAATACTACTGTAACACAAGATCCTACAGAGTTTGGTTCTCAAGACGGTTATTCACATATGCCGAATAAACGTTTTGTTTATGATGGATCTTATATAAAATTAAGAGAAGCAAGTATAGGTTATACAATACCTAAAAAAGTTTTAAATAGTAATTTTATAAAAGATGCTAAAATATCTTTAGTAGGACGTAATTTATGGATTATACAAAAGAATTTACCTTATGCTGATCCAGAAAATATGTTAGGAGGTGGTTTAAGAGCTTATGGATATTCTGTAGGATCAATGCCAACAACAAGACAAATAGGTGTAAATGTTACATTCAAATTTTAAAACTTAAAAACGATGAAATCAAAATTAATAAAACTTGCTTTTTTATCAATATTATCGATTGGTAGTTTTTCTACTCTTACATCTTGTGTTGATAATGATTTAAATATAGATCCAAAACATCCTTCAGTTGTTCCTTCAGAAAACTTATTAGGTACAAGTCTATACCAATATGCTTATTATGTTTCAACACCAAGTGTAAATTATAATAACTATAATTTCTTTGTTCAACAATGGGCTGAAACTACATATGCAGATGAAACAAAATATAATTTGGTTACAAGAAATCAGCCTCGTAATCATTTTAATAGGATGTATGTTTATGTTATTAATAATATTAAAAGTGCAAAAAGTTTTTTACCAGAGGAGGTAAATACAGATGTAGTAGCTAAAAATAAATTAGCTAGTCTGGAAATATTAGAAATATTAGCTTGGGAAAATCTAGTAAATACTTTTGGAAATATTCCTTATTCTGATGCTTTCAAGGCAAAGAGTGAAAGAAATTTTACACCAACATATGATGATGCTAAAACTATATATGTAGATTTAATTAATCGTTTAGATACAGTTATTTCAACTATTGATATATCTGAAAAAGGGTATAGTTCAGGAGATTTTGTATATTATGGAGATATGCAAAAATGGAAAGAAACAGCGAATGCTATAAAATTAAGATTAGGTATTAATTTATCAGATACCGATCCTACATTAGCGAAATCAACAATTGAAAGTGCTGTAACTTCAGGTATTTATCAATCAGATGCAGAGTCTTTTTCTTTTGCATTTGATGGAGGAACTTTTACAAATCCTATATTTGATAATTTAGTAGCTTCTGGACGAAAAGATTTTGTTCCTTCAGAGTTATTGATAAATACAATGAACACTAATTCTGATCCAAGATTATCAAAATGGTTTACAACAATTAGCGGTGTATATAAAGGAGGAGATTTTGGTTATCAAAATGCTTATGGTAGCTATTCTCATATGGGAAAATTCTTTGAGACTAGTACAACTCCAGTTAAATTAGTTTCTTATACAGAAATTTCATTTTTATTAGCTGAGGCTGCTCAAAGAGGATTTTCTGTAGGGGGATCTGCAGAATCTTATTATGAACAAGCTGTAAAGTCTTCTATGACTGAATCAGGTGTATCTGATGCTGATGCGACGACATATTTAGCTGCAAACCCTTATAGTTCTACAGAGTGGAAAAAAACTATTGGAACCCAAGCTTGGGTAGCTTTATTTACCAGAGCTTATCCAGGGTGGAATTTTACTCGTCGTTTAGATTATCCAGTATTGACAAACCCTAAATCATCTTTAATAAATACGGTTCCATATAGAATGCCTTATTCTGATCAAGAGTTTGTATTAAATAAAACGAATGTTGAAGCTGCTTCTACAGCAATTGGAGGAAATTCAGCATCTACAAAATTATTTTGGGATGTAAACTAATATAGAATAGAAAATTATCCTTATAATCTTAACCACCTCTTTTGAGGTGGTTTTTTTTATATATAACATAAAAAATGCAAGTAAATTTTTTACTTGCATTTTTTGTATCTATATAACTAAATCTTAATTAGAGTAATTAGGAGCTTCTTTTGTAATAACAACATCATGAGGATGAGATTCATTAAGTCCAGCACCTGTAATACGAACAAATTTACCATTTTCAATTAAATCTTGTACAGTAGCTGTTCCGCAATATCCCATACCAGCACGTAGACCACCACATAATTGGTATATAACATCAGCAATAGAACCTTTGTGAGGAACACGACCTTCAATTCCTTCTGGCACTAATTTTTTAGCATCAGCTTGGAAGTATCTATCTTTAGAACCTCTTTTCATTGCAGCTAAAGAACCCATTCCTTGATAAGCTTTAAATTTACGTCCTTGAAAAATAATTTCTTCACCTGGAGCCTCATCAGTACCAGCAAATAAACTTCCTAGCATCACTAAATTTGCTCCAGCAGCTACAGCTTTTACAATATCTCCAGATAATTTTATTCCGCCATCACCAATAATAGAAACATTACGAGTTTTAGCATAGTTATAAACATCATGTATTGCAGAAAGTTGAGGTACACCAACACCAGCTACAACACGAGTCGTACAAATAGAACCTGGTCCAACTCCTACTTTCAATGCATTTGCTCCAGCATCAATAAGAGCTTTTGCAGCTTCAGCAGTTACAATATTTCCACCCACAATATCCAAGTTCGGAAAAGCATTTCTAACTTCAGCAACTTTACTAATTACACCAGCAGAGTGTCCGTGTGCAGAATCTAAAGCAACAATATCAACACCTTTATTTACTAATGCTTGTACACGCTCTAATGTATCAGCACCAACACCAACACCAGCACCAACACGTAAACGACCAGTAGAATCTTTACATGCATTTGGAAACTCTGTTAAGTTGTCGATATCTTTAATAGTAATTAAACCTATTAATTTATTATTTTCATCAACTATTGGTAATTTTTCGATTCTATGACGAGATAAAATTTCTTTCGCTTTTTTTAGATCAGTATCAATATCAGAAGTAATAATGTTTTCTTTTGTCATTACATCTTCTACTAATTGATCAAAGTTTTCTTGGTAACGAATATCACGATTGGTAATAATACCAACTAATGTTCTATCTTCTTCAATAACTGGTAAACCAGATATCTTGTATTTTTCCATTAAACTTACAGCATCTTGTAAAGTATGTTTACGTGTAAGTGTAATTGGGTCAGAAATCATTCCATTTTCAGAACGTTTTACAATTTCAATTTCACTAGCTTGTTCATCAATACTCATATTTTTATGAATAAAAGATAAACCACCTTCACGAGCTAATGCAATCGCTAATCTAGCTTCAGAAACTGTATCCATTGCTGCAGATACAATCGGAATGTTTAATGTAATATTATCTGTGAATCTTGTTTTAAGAGATACTTGGTTCGGTAATATCTCAGAATATGCAGGAACTAATAACACGTCGTCAAAAGTAAACCCTGTCTGTAGAATTTTGTCTGTTAAAGGCATTGCTTTTTGCATTGCAAATTTAGAGCAAAAAATATTAGAATCAAAAGTTTATTCAAATAATTATGTAAACAAAACATTATTAGTTATTTATTAGTTGGGCAATACCTTCGGTCCGTGCTTTACGTTTCAATCTTTGCTAATTAATCATTAATAAAAAAAAGAAACATAAATAAGCAAAGGATTTCCACTTCAATCACTATTGCGATATCATTGTCAATAATTAGTAATATAATCTTTACAAAAAGAATAATTCTTCACAATCTAACCCAAAATAAAAGTTAATCAAAAAGTTCTAATCATAATTTAATCTTTTTATTTCAAATCTATATTAATTTTTTATGTTAATTTCGCAAGACAACTTATCGAATAAAATGAAAATAAATTTTAAAAAATGGAATAATCTCTTAGGTGTTTTCATTTTCATCATAGCATCAATCTTGTATTTGATGTCGATGGAAAGGCATTTAAGTTTATGGGATTGTGGAGAATATATTGTATCATCTGCAAAATTAGGAGTTACACATGCACCTGGAGCAGCTTTATTTCAATTAGTAGGAGCTGTATGGTCTGGTTTAGCCTTTGGAGATGGAAGTAAATATGCAATACTAATCAATAGTACATCAGCATTATACAGTGCAGGAACAATAATGTTATTGTTTTGGACTATTACTTATTTTATTCGTAAAATGTTCGCGAATACTCAAGATCCTATCAATGTTGATGATATTGAGATAAATACAACTCAGAAAATTATAACATTAGGAGGAGGTTTTATTGGTGCAGCTGCATTTATGTTTAGTGATACATTTTGGTTTTCTGCCGTGGAAGGTGAAGTGTATGCAATGGCATCATTTTTTACAGCATTACTATTTTGGTTAATTACAAAATGGGATCAAGTTGCTGATACACCAAGAGGTAATAAATGGTTAGTTGTAATCTCTCTGGTTATTGGTTTATCTATTGGTGTTCACTTAATGGCAATGTTAGCAATACCTGCTGTTTGTTTTGTGTATTATGCTAGAAAATATAGATTTACAATTAAGAGTTTTATAATTGCTAATATTATAACTCTTATTATTCTTGCATTTGTATTCAAAATTATATTTCCAGTTGTCATGACTTTCTTTGGTCATACGGAAATATATGTTGTGAACAATCTAGGAATGCCTTTCAATTCAGGAACTATAATAGCTGCTATTATTCTTATTGCAGTATTCTATTTTATTATAAAATTATCACATAAATACGGTTCTGCATTAGTCAATACAATCACATGGTGTGTAACTTTTATGTTAGTTGGTTTTTCTTGTTGGTTAGTTATTCCAATTAGAGCAAATGCAAATCCTCAAATGAATTTAAATGATCCTGACACCGCTTTAGGTGTTTTAGATTATTTTAATCGTGAACAATATGGAACTTGGCCAACAACTTACGGACCTGTTTTTACGGCTTACATTGCAAATGATGGACTAAAAAGAGATGCGAATGGAGCACCAGAAAGTACTGTTCGTAGTTCTGAATACATTAAGGATAATCGTATAGGAAAATATGTAAAAGTTGCTGATAGATTAGATTATAAATATGACGATAAATATGTCAAATTTTTTCCTAAAATGTTTAGTAATGATCCTAGCGTGATGGAAAATTATGCAGGTGTTTATGCGTTCCCAAAATTTTCTTTAAATGCTAAATATGCAGGAGATCAGGATGCGCAAAAAATGTATGCTCAGTTAGTAGAGAAAAGACAAAATCGTCAATTGAAAGTAGCTGAATTAAAGAAATACAATGAAATTTTAGATATAGAACCTCCAACATTTGGGGAAGAATTAAACTATTTTATAGATTATCAAGTAAACTATATGTTTATTCGTTATTTCTTATGGAATTTTTCTGGTCGCCAAAATGATTTAGAAGGGAATTTTGAAATTACAAAAGGAAATTGGATTTCAGGAATTCCATTCATTGATAATTCTCGTTTAGGAGATCAATCTAAATTACCTGCAGAATATGTAAATGATGGGACAAATGTTTATTTTATGTTACCATTAATATTAGGATTAATAGGATTATTTACACAATTAAATAGAAATTTTGTAAACTGGTGGTCTTTATTATCATTATTTGTATTAACAAGTGTTGGGATTATCTTTTATACATCTGTAAAACCATTTGAACCTCGAGAGAGAGATTATGCATTAGTTAGTTCTTTTTATGCTTTTTCTATTTGGATTGGACTTGGTGTTCAAGGAATCTATTTTATAATTAAAAAATTATTAAAGAAAGAATTAAAGCCTTCTTTAGCTTTTGGAACGGTTATTATTTTAGCGGGAATTCCAGTTTTAATGGGAGCTCAAAACTGGGATGATCATGATAGATCAGAACGTTCTGTAGCTTATTCTTTAGCTTATAATTATCTAAATCCATTAGATAAGAATGCAATATTGTTTGTTTATGGAGATAATGATACATATCCATTATGGGGATTACAAGAAACAGAAAATTTCCGTGATGATGTAAAAATTGCTAATTTAACTTTAGCGGCTTCTCCTTGGAATTTAGAACAGTTGTTAAGAAAAACATATAATTCTGCTCCAATCCCTAGTGATTTAAAACCTAAAGATTATCAATCCGGTTCTAATGATCAGATATTTGTTGTAGGAGGTTCAATCAAGAATATTTTTGATCAATTAAATAGTTTTATTAAACCAGATTCTAAACAAACATTAGAAACACTTAGTGAAATGCCTATCGATCAAGTTAGTCAATATTTAGTTGATCCAGAAATTGATCCAAATCAGGTAATAACAGTTTATAATAACTTAAAACCATTACAAAAATATTTGACAAAAGATAGTATGACAGCAAAAGAAGCTGTAGAATTTCTTTTAAATAATAAATTACCAGAAAAACAAGCATTAGCAGATTATTTTGGTTACACAATAGGTCAGGCAAATTATCTTCCAGTATCTAAAATTACAGTCCCAGTAAATAAAGCAAATGCATTGAAATATGGAATTGTGAATCCTAAAGATGCTGACAAAATGGTTGATGAACTTACAATCAATATTAAGTCATCTAGTTTATTCAAAAATAATTTATTATTATTATCAATGTTAGCTAAGTACAATTGGGATCGTCCAATTTACTTTAGTGGAGGAGGAGTTTCTGATCCAGAAAATACATTCTTTATGAATGATTATTTATTGAATGCTGGTTTAAGTTATAAGTTAGTTCCAATTTACACTCAATTTGGTAAAGGTGGAGTTATTGGTTCTTCAGATACTGATATGTTATTAAAAACATTTAATTCTTATAAATGGTCTGGATTCAATAATCCTGATGCTTCTTTTAGTTTAACTGAACGTAACTATACATCTTCATATAGAAATATAGCTGTCCGTTTGGCAGATGATTTGTTAAGTGCAGGTCGTAAAAAAGAAGCTGTAGCTGTTTTAGATAAAGTAATGCTAGAAATTCCTGCTTTACCTAAGTATGATATAGGGTATGGAGTTAGTAGAATAGCTGGTGTTTACTTGAAAGCAGGAGAAGATAAAAAAGCAAAAGAATTATTTGAGTATGTACGTAAACAGGCAAATTCTAAAATTGCATTTTTCGAATCTTTACCAGCAGGTAAAGGATATTCTGTAGGTTCTGACTTATCAAGTGCCAAAAATGACTTAATGATGTCAATATATAATGAAGCGTCTGCTTTAGGGGAAAGAGGAGATAAAGAAAAAGCTATCAAAGTTTTTGAGACAGCTTATACTCCAGCTCTTAAGAAATTTGAAGGTCTTTATAAAAGTATTGTGTCAGATGGAAAAGTTGACGCAGCTGATCAATCAAAAATAATGAATCAGTTTAATTATTTAGATGAAATGATTGGTGTTGCAGCTGAAATAGATACTAATTATGCTAAAAAACAACAAAATCTTTTATATAAAATGGTAGGACAATAGTATGTCATTTTATATTAAAATATGAATAAAAAAATCTCTAAAATTTATTTTAGAGATTTTTTTTTAACCTATGTTGTCATGAATGTATTGCAGTTGTTATTTAGTTTATTTATAAATTATTTAAACAAAATTTAATATAATAAGTGGTGTTTAAAATAATTATTATCGTATAAAGTTTTTAAAATGAGTGTTATAATTTGTTGTTTTTAGGTTAAATAATTAATATAAATATTGTTTTTTGTTACATGTTTTAGATATCAACTTGTTAATTAATTCTTTAATTAACAATAATTGGTACAGAAATTGTGTAAGTAATGATATCATAATTAGAACTATAAAAATTTAAACGATGAAAAAAATATTTTTTATTGCTGCTACTGTGTTAGGTATTGCTAATTTAAGTGCTCAAGAAGAGACAATTACAGTAGTTGAATATGGTAAGCCAAATCCTAATAGCAAAACATTAGCTCCACAATTTGGTTTAAAGTCTGCCGCGAACATGTCTTCTTACAATGGGAAGGATATCAGCAAAACAGATTATGCAGTAGGTTTCACAGCTGGTGTATATGCTAATTTTCCAGTAACTCAAAGTTTCTCTATTCAACCAGAGGTTAACTTCGCAAGATTAGTTGGAAAAGCTGAGAAAGACCAATATGTATACAATTTAGATGGATCTACTTTAAGTAAAAACAAAAATTTTACAACTTTAGATTATATTCAAGTTCCTGTAATGTTTAAATATTATGTTGCTGGTTCTCGTTTCAATATCGAAGCTGGTCCACAAGTTGGTTTCTTAGTTTATGGAAGTAACAAAAATGTACAATCAACTTTTGCTAATGGTACAGTAACTAATAATACAGAGAGAATGAATATCAAAAATAGAGTTGAAAACTTTGATTTTGGTGTGAATTATGGTGTAGGTTATAACTTGACTGATCATATTAATCTTAATGCTAGATATTATATGGGATTAACAAAAACTTTTAAAGCTGACGAGGGAGAAAAACAATTAAACATCAAAAACAATTCATTTTCTTTTGGTGTAGGTTATTCTTTCTAATCGAACAATTAAATGATAATAAAAAGGATTCTGTTTTTCAGAATCCTTTTTTTTGTGTTTATATTTTTCTTTTGCAATAACGATAGTAGTGGAAATCCTTTGCTAATTGGCTTCCCTTATAATTCAATATTCAATTAGCAAAGATTGGAATGAATAGCGTGACCGTAGGGATTGCCCAAATAAAATTATTTTAATACTATTTTTTTAATTGATTGTTTAAGTATTATTTTGTTGATAATGTAAATAAATATCATCATAATTATTCCAAAGCAGGTAACAATCCATATAGAAGAGTTATCTAAATTCATGAATTTACCAATTTTTGTTTGTATGATTTTTGTAAGATAATAAACAAAAGGTAATGCAATTATATAGCTAATTAGCATAAATATGAATGAAAATTTTAGATAAGGACGAGCTAATTGATTTATGTTATATCCGATAAGGAATAAATCTTTTGTTTTGTGTTTGTTTTTTTCAATCATTAACTGAAAATTAATAATCATTAGCCAAATAGCCGCTAATACGATTATCAATCCAATTAGTAAGACAAGAGAGAAAGATAATTTTAGGTAATACGTTAACTCATTATTTTTTAATTCATCTCGATTAATGTCGTAATTATGTTGTTCAAAATATGAAATAGAATTTTCATCGCCTTCCGAATTTGTTTCCACAATTACTCTTGATGGGTTAATATTATTTTTATTCGCATAATTATGATTTGCCCATTGTAAAAAGTTTTCAGGAACTAGTATTGTATTAATTTTTGTTGTGAAATCAATAATTCTAGCTTGGTATGTTTTTTGTTTTTCACCCTTTCCTATGATTAATTGAAAAGGTATTTGTTTGAATAAATTCTCTGAAACTTGTGGTAATCCTTGGCTTGTAGCAAAACCAAAATTATATAGATTAAGATAATTTTTAGGAATGATGATAGGAATAAAATCTTCACCTTCTTTCCAATTCCATTCCTTTTTATTAACATCAATAAATTGTTCTGGAATTGATTCGAAAAATAAGTCAGTAGAAAATCCTCTTATTCCTCCGATTCCACCAATTTGTAATTTTACTGGAAATTGACTGCTTACAAATGTGCCAACGTTTTTTACAAATGGTTGTGTTTTTAGTTCGTTAATTTCTTCTGTACTGAAATCAGGTTTTTCACCAGTTAAAGTTTGTAAAGCAGATATATTCTTATTAAGTACAATATAATTAGCTTTCCAAATAGTACTGTCTTCACCGAATTTTTTACCATAATCTAAATAAACTGTTCCGGCCAATAAAAGAATAAAAAAACCAATGGTAGAAAAACAGCAAAAAGTGATAATACGTAAAATACTTAAGTTTTTACGAACTAATTTTTCTATTAATGTATTAGAGTTTAATGACATTTTTTAATCGTTTATCGTGAATTTCATGTAAGCTAGTAAATAGTATTCCAGCGTTATTTTTTTCTGCTTCTGTGATGATTAAATCAAGTAATATTTTCTGATTCTCTTCATCTAAATGACTAAAAGGTTCATCTAATAGTAAAAAATCAAATGGTTGGCAAATAGCTCTTATGACAGCTATACGCTGGCGTTGACCATAAGATAGATGTATAGCTTTTTGATGCAAGTGTTTTTCTAATCCAACTTCTGTTATCCATTTTACAATTTGTTCTTCTGATTGATGATTTGTGAGCACATTTTTTAATTGGATATTTTCCATCAATGTTAATTCTTCAAAAAGATGTAAGCCTTGAAAAACATAAGCTAATTGATTTCGATGAATTTTAGTCCATTCATTTAGATTGATTTTTTTTATGTTTATATCATCAAAATAAACATTGCCATCATAATCTTTTCTATCTCCATATAATATATTAATCAAAGTAGATTTACCAACACCAGAATGTGCAACAATCTGATAAATTTCGTTACTAGAAAAAGTATAGTTATTTTTCCAAATATCTGATTCATTAAAACCAAAATCCTTCAATGGATGAGGTACAAGTTGTTCAATTTTAATTTTCATTCGGGATGTTATTTTTAGTAAAGAATAGGGAGTAAGCTTCATCAACCAACAGTAAAATAACTTCTAAGCTATTTTTATCTGTTTTTTTCATGTGTATTTTTCCTGTCTTTGTATATTCATTTGAAACTCTATAATCTACATAATCAAAATTTGATAAAATATCTTGAATTTCTTTTGTATTACCAAACGGAATTTGTTCATAAATGTATTGTTTTACTTCATCAGGGTATTGATCAAAATTGATATTGGCATATCCAAACATAGAATTTTTTGCATTGGTAGCATAATCGGTTTGTAAAAAATTATCTTTTTTTACATAACTCATTAAGAAATTATTCATTGCTGTTTGATTATTGGTAACATATATCAAATCATTTTTATAGGTAAAATATAACCTCATATTTGTAGAAATAGGAAGCATATAATGGTTGCCTTCATTTTTTATATTTTCCTGATGAATTTTTATAAAATCATTATAAAAAATTCTATTCTTCATTTTTCCAGCTAAAATAAATTGAGGATAAACAACTTGTTTCATAAACTTGCCTTTCTTTCCAAAAAAGTCATTTGGATTGAATGATTTTCCAACTTCAAAATCATAAATACTAAACAAAGCTTCACCTTCAAAACTTTGTTCTAATTTTTTTAAATCAATTTCATATTGTTCAAGAAATTCCGAAAAGTAATTTTGGTTTTCAAAAATATAATGTGCATTTGTGGGATATATACCTAAACCAATGTTCAAATAACTTTGAGAAGGAAAATATTTAAAAAAATCTGTATTTATTTTTGATTTCCACATAGGTCGTTTTCTTAATTCATCTTTTGTGATAGCATCAGGATGAAATTTTTGAGTAAAACTAATTCCATCAGATGTAAAGGAAATTAAATTAACCCAAGAGCTTTTTGTAAAATCAAGATTTTTATTTGCATCTTCTTTTGATTTTGTGAAATTTTTTAGAAAATTTCCTGTGTACCAAATATTAATATCTTGTGATTTTTTTATAAAATCTGAGAAACTATTGTTTTCTTTAACAAGAGAATGCTTGTCATTAATTATTTTTTCAAAATAGGTTTTTACTAAATTTTTGGAAACACCAAACTCTGATGCAATAATTATAAATTGATTTTTATTCCATGCAATAAATGGTTTATCAAATCCTTTGATTGTTGTGAAACCATTTTCTTTTTCAAATGAAATTTCTTGATTATATATACCTTTATAAATTATTTTTAAATGATCTTCAAATTGATCTTTATCTCTCATGTTTGCAATAAGAGCAATCATATTTTTAGATTGTATTTTTTGTCCAAAAATATAAATAGGGCTAATAATGTCTACTCCTGCAGAAGTTGGACTTTCTTTAATCCCTTGAAATAATTCGTTTATTTTTGGATCTTGATTTTTAATTTCACTTTCAAATAATTGATAAAATTTATATTGATTTAATTGCTTAAAATTACCTTTTTCAGCAATTGCTTTTGGGTTTATTAATGCTACAAAATCAGCATCAGTAGGAATTAAGATAGTATAATCTTTATTTTGATTACAGCTGCTTATTAGAAAAATAGAAATCAATAATATACAGTATTTAAATAGTTTTCTCATTGGTGATTTTGTAAGATTTAACGTGTGAAAAATATTATTTTTTATAAAAACGACAAAATGTCGTATATCGCCATAAAATTAAGCAATTATTAAAATGATTTTCTAATAAATAGCTAGAAAATTATCTAAAAAATTCTTATATTCGCACTCCTTGATTTAGAAGATATAAAGAAGAATTCGATGACAAAAAAGTTTAAAGAATATAAGCATTTAGACCTAGTACAAGTTTCAAATGAAACATTAGAAGATTGGAAACAAAATAATGTTTTCGAAAAGAGTATTACGTCGCGTGAAGGAAAAGACTCATACGTATTTTATGAAGGACCACCTTCTGCAAACGGAAAGCCTGGAATTCATCATGTTTTAGCACGTTCGATAAAAGATATATTTTGTCGTTACCAAACTTTAAAAGGGAAACAAGTTTTTCGTAAAGCTGGTTGGGATACTCATGGTTTACCTGTAGAGTTAGGTACAGAAAAAGAATTAGGAATTACAAAAGAAGATATTGGATCTAAAATTTCTGTAGAAGAATATAACGAAGCGTGTAAACGTACAGTTATGCGTTACACTGATTTGTGGAATGACTTGACAGAAAAAATGGGATATTGGGTTGATATGAATGATCCATACATTACATATAAACCAAAATATATGGAATCTGTATGGTGGTTGTTAAAACAAATTTATAATAAAGATTTGCTTTATAAAGGGTATACTATACAACCATATTCTCCTAAAGCTGGTACTGGTTTATCATCGCATGAATTAAATCAGCCAGGTACATATCAAGATGTTACAGATACAACAATTGTTGCTCAATTCAAGATTAAAAAAGAATCAGAATTATTTCAAAAATTTGATGGTGATACTTATTTACTTGCTTGGACAACAACTCCATGGACTTTACCATCAAATACAGCATTGACGGTTGGTCCAAAAATAGATTATGTTGTTGTAGAAACTTTTAATCAATATACTTTTGAGCCTATACGTGTTGTATTAGCAAAAGCGTTAGTAAACAAACAATTTACTAAACCATATTTCTTAGCAGAAACTGAAGAAGATTTTAAAGTTTATGCTGCAGGAAATAAACAAATTCCTTACAAAATTGTAGGAGAATATAAAGGAGAGGAATTAGTTGGTACTAAATACGAGCAGTTATTAGCATGGGCAACGCCATATGAAAATGCAGAAAATGCTTTTCAAGTAATTCCTGGAGATTTTGTTACTACAGAAGATGGTACAGGTATTGTACATACAGCTCCTACTTTTGGTGCTGATGATGCGCGTGTTGCAAAAGACGCAGGAGTTCCTCCAATGTTAGTATTAGATAAAAATGGAAATCCTGTTCCTTTAGTAGATTTACAAGGGCGTTTTGTAGCATCTTTACCAGAAGGTTTTGGAGGAAAATATGTTAAAAATGAATACTATGATGATGGTACAGCTCCTGAGAAATCAGTAGATGTAGAGATTGCAATTTTATTAAAAGAGCGCAATCAAGCTTTCAAAGTAGAAAAATACAAACACAGTTATCCACATTGTTGGAGAACAGATAAGCCAATTTTATATTATCCATTAGATTCTTGGTTCATCAAAGTTACTGATGTAAAAGATCGCATGGTTCAATTAAACAAAGAAATCAACTGGAAGCCAAAAGCAACAGGAGAAGGTCGTTTTGGAAATTGGTTAGAAAATGCAAATGATTGGAATTTATCTCGTTCTCGTTATTGGGGAATTCCATTACCAATCTGGAGAACAGATGAAGGTGATGAAGAATTAATCATTGGTTCTGTAGAGGAACTAATTACAGAAATAGAAAAATCTATAGCAGCAGGTGTTCAAAAAGGAAATCCTTTTAAAGATTTTCAAATCGGTAATATGTCAGAAGAAAACTATGATTTAATTGACTTACATAAAAATGTAGTTGATGAAATTACTTTAGTTTCTGCTTCTGGTAAACCAATGAAACGCGAAGCTGATTTAATTGATGTTTGGTTTGATTCTGGGGCAATGCCATATGCACAAGTTCATTACCCATTCGAAAATAAAGAATTGATTGATAATGGAACAATGTATCCAGCTGATTTCATAGCAGAAGGAGTAGACCAAACACGTGGTTGGTTTTATACTTTACATGCAATCGGAACATTAGTTTTTGATTCTAAAGCATACAAAAATGTTATGTCTAATGGATTAGTATTAGATAAAAATGGACAAAAAATGTCTAAACGTTTAGGTAATGCTGTAGATCCATTTGAAACTTTAGCAACTTATGGACCAGATGCTACACGTTGGTACATGATTTCGAATGCTCAGCCATGGGAAAATCTAAAATTTGATATTGCAGGAGTTGATGAGGTTCGTCGTAAATTCTTTGGAACATTATACAATACTTATTCATTCTTTGCATTATATGCGAACGTAGATGGGTTTACCTTCTCTGAAGAAGAAATTCCAGTGAATGAAAGAGCTGAATTAGATCAGTGGATTATTTCTGAATTGAATACATTAACAAAGAAAGTTGATGCATTTTTATCAGAATATGAGCCAACAAAAGCTGCTCGTGCAATTCAAGAATTTGTTATAGATAATTTATCAAACTGGCATGTGCGTTTATCAAGAAGACGTTTCTGGAAAGGAGATTATTCAAAAGATAAAATTGCAGCTTATCAAACTTTATATACAGTTTTAGAAACAGTAGCTATTTTAGGATCTCCGATCGCACCATTCTTTATGGATCGATTATATAAAGACTTAAATGCTGCGACAGGAAAAAATACAGCTGAATCTGTACATTTAGCAGATTTCCCTAAAGTTGATGAATCGTTAATCAAAACTGAATTAGAAGAACAAACACATTTAGCACAAACTGCTACAAGTATGATATTATCTCTTCGTAAATTAAGCGATAATAGAGTACGTCAGCCATTACAAAAAGTAATGATTCCTGTATTAAATGATAAAATGAAAGCTAATTTAGAGGCTGTTACAGATTTATTGAAACAGGAAGTAAATGTGAAAGAGATTCAGTTGATTACAAACGAAGAAGCTTCTAGCCTTTTAGTAAAATCGATTAAGCCTAACTTTAAAACTTTAGGACCAAAATACGGAAAGGAAATGAAAGCTATTTCTGCTGCAACTAGTCAAATAACAAATGAACAAATTGTTAAATTGGAGCAGTCAGGAAAAATAGATTTGCAAATTGACAACAAAACATTATCTTTAGATTTAGAAGATTTTGAAATAGCTACAAAAGATATCCCAGGATGGACAGTAGCATCTAATTCAACTTTAACAGTAGCTCTTGATTTACAATTGACTGAAGAGTTAATTAATGAAGGAGTTGCTAGAGAGTTAGTAAATAGAATTCAAAATTTACGTAAAGAAAGTGGTTTAGAAGTAACCGATAAAATTAGACTTAACTTAAAAAATGATGAACCAATCGCAAATGCGGTTAAGCAAAACAAAGATTATATTTGTTCTGAAACATTAGCAGAAGATCTTGTTTTACAAGAAACAGTAGAGAATGCAACAGAGATTGAAATTAATGATTTGCTAACACAAATTTCGATTACTAAACTGTAAGCGTATGGCAACAGAAGAAAAAGTAAGATACTCTGATGCAGAGTTGGAAGAATTTAAAGCAATAATTCAAGAAAAACTAGAACAAGCTTTAAAAGATTATGAATTATTAAAAGAATCATATACAAATAATAGTAATAATGGAACGGATGATACGTCTCCAACATTCAAAGCATTTGAAGAAGGTTCTGAAACAATGTCAAAAGAGCAAAATGCACAATTAGCTGCACGTCAGGATAAATTTATCCGTGATTTAAAAAATGCTCTTATCCGCATTGAAAATAAAACATATGGAATTTGTCGTGTAACTGGTAAATTAATAAATAAAGAACGTTTGAAATTAGTGCCTCATGCTACATTAAGTATTGAAGCTAAAAATATGCAACGCTAATAAATTATTTTGAAAAAAGTAACACTCATTACCATTTTGGTTTTAATAATTGACCAGCTTAGTAAATTTTACGTTAAAACCCATTTTTTTTTAGGTGAAGATGTAAACGTATTAGGTTGGTTTAAAATTGCTTTTGTAGAAAATCCAGGCATGGCTTATGGAATGCATTTCGGGGGAGAAACAGGTAAAATAGTCCTTTCAGTTTTAAGAATAGTATTAATAGGTATGATTATTTATTATATTAATGCTTGGTCAAAAAAATTGAATACTAATTATTTTATAATTCCTGTAGCTCTTGTACTTGCTGGTGCAATAGGTAATGTGATTGATGGTATTTTTTACGGAGTTATTTTTGATAAAGGCACAACATTTAGCTCAATGTATCAAGATTGGGTAGGTTATCCAGGAATTGCTAAGGCTGATTTTTCGGGATATTCCTCTTGGTTTACAGGTTGTGTTGTAGATATGTTATATTTTCCTATTGTAGAATTTGATTGGCCTTCTTGGCTACCAATAGTAGGAGGAGAGCATTATAAGTTTTTTCAACCTGTTTTTAATATTGCTGATTCAGCCATATTTGTAGGAGGATTAAGTTTATTCCTTTTCAGAAAAAAAGCTTTTACAACCAGAAGTGGTATAAGATTAAGATTTTAAATAAAAACCTCAGTTTAACTGAGGTTTTTTTGTTTTATAAATAGGAGTTATTTAAACTAGTTTTTTTAATTTTCTGTAATCATGCTATTAGCTATCTAATTTATGATTTGTCAGTAATTTGCAATAGTGATT
>DJDD01000068.1:0-4268 GCA_002430925.1 Flavobacteriales bacterium UBA5933 | reverse complement strand
GCAATAGTGATTGAAGCGACATCCTTTTTAGATTGGATTCATTTTAACATTCTTTGTATATCCAATCTAAAAAGATATAGCGGAAAAGCACGACCGATAGGGATTGCCTAAAAAAAAATGAATAATTTTCATATGAAAATTATTAACATTAATTAACTACAAATTTGTTTTTTTTTAGTTAATTCGCAATATTGATGAATACCAAAACTATTAATATACTTTATGAATAAATTTATACTTCTATCTTTATTTTTTACAACATCTTTTTCTTTTTCGCAAGAATATGCAGTAGATAAAATTCCTGAAAAATTAGTAGATAATTCTTATGCTGTAGTTCGTAAGAATTACGAGTCAATTCAATTAACAAAAGTAGACGAATTAAAATATACGGAAGATGTTGTAATTACAGTTTTGAACAAAGCTGGAGATAATTATGTAGGTGCTAGAACTAATTACAATCCTAATGTAAAAATAGATATTTTTGAAGCGTCTTTAATTGATAGTAACGGAAAAGAAATAAAGAAATTTAAATCGAAAGACTTTAATGATCAAAGTTATATAACAGGAGGACAACTTTATACTGATGAAAGGATTAAATATTTGAATTTTACACCAATATCGTATCCATATACATTGCATTATAAAATTGTATCTACAATGAAGAACACATTATTTATACCTAGATGGATTCCTATAAGTGCTCCTAATTTAGCGATAGAAAAATCAATTTATCAGTTTGAAAATAAAACCAACTCAACAATTCGTTTAAAAGAAAATAATTTTGAACATTTTCCAATTGTAAAGTCTGGTGATATTAATGATTTGAAATATGAATTAGATAATATAGCGGCTTTTACAGAAGAAGATCAAATGATAAGTCCTAGAGATTTTTTCCCTAGTATTGTTTTAGCATCAAATCAAATAAATATTGATGGTAAAAAGGGAACATTTGATAATTGGAATGATTACGGCAAATGGTATTATGAAAATTTAATTCAAGGTAAATTAGATTTTACTCCTGCTCAAAAAGTATACTTTCAAGATTTAGTAAAAAATGCAAAAACTGATCGAGAAAAAGTTCAAATTTTATACAAACATTTACAAAATAAAGTAAGATATATTAGTGTACAATTAGGTATTGGAGGTTTATCTCCTTTTCCAGCTTCTTATGTAGAAAGTAAAAGTTATGGGGATTGTAAAGCGTTATCAAACTATATGATTAGTATGTTAGATGCAGTAGGTATAAAAGCTTATCATACAATTTTATATGCAGGAAATCAACCAATTGATATTGATGATAAAATGATGTATCAACAAGGGAATCACATGATTGTTTATGTTCCCTTAAATGGTGAAAATATTTGGTTAGAGGCTACAAATCAAACTGCTCCTTTTAATTATCTAGGCGATTTTGCAGGTAATAGAAAAGTATTTATTGTTGAAAATAAAGGAGGTAAAATTATCCCTGCTCAACAATTTAATACAGAAGATAATCAATTATTAGTAAATGGGAAAGCTTCTCTTAATCTGGATGGAACTTTAAATTTTGAATTTACAGAAACTTCAAAAGGATTATTGTATGAAAGTTTTGCTGGTTTTTCTCAGCTTTCTGAAAAGGATTTGGATGTAAGATTAAAAAATAGATTTTCTAATTTTCCTGGAATAAGTTTTAAAACTAAAAAATTTACAAACAATTGGGAAAATGCAATTTTTACTTCTGATTTTAATTTGTCTATACCGAATTATGCTAAAATACAAGGTAATAATATTATTATTAATATGATTCCGATTAATAGAGAAGAAACTTCTGTAAAAAAATCGAAAGATAGAGTTTTTGATTTTAAGATTGGAACAGGGTATATTGATGAGGTTTCTTACATTTTATCGTTGCCTAGTGGTTATACTATGCCTACAAGTTTTGAACCAATTAATGTAAAATCTATTTTTGGAGAATATACTCTAATTATTACACCAAAAGATAAAACCAACTTTGAAATAAAACGTCGATATAAGCAATTTTCTGGTAAATTTTCGAAAGATAAATTTAATGATTATGTCAATTTCAGAAGACAAATTGCAGGGTATGACAACAGTAAACTATTATTAGAAAAACTATAAATAACTATTTATGAAAACATTTTTTACAATTGCAGCATCTATTGCAACTGTAACAAGTTTCGCACAAGATGTAAAATTTGGTAAAATTTTAAAACAAGATTTTGAAAAAACAAAGAGTACAATACAAGCAGATGCTCCTGCCGAGGTTTTGTATTCTGAAGGTGATTATAAAGTAACTTTTAATACTCACCAAGGAGGTGTAGAACAGACTAAAAAGGTTTTTTATCGTTACATTGTTTTCGATAAAGATAAAACTCCTGATGATGTATTGACAATTAGTATTCCTCTTTATAAAACAGCAGGATCAGATCAAGATAAATTATTATCTCTAAAAGCAATTACTTATAACTTAGTAAATGGAAAAATTGTTGAACAAAAAGTAGAAAAAAAAGATATTTTTCTTGATAAAGTTCACCGCTTTTTAGATCAACAAACATTTACTTTTCCTAATGTAAAAAATGGTTCAATATTAGAATATTCTTATGAAATTTTATCACCATTTATTAGCAGTACTGACGCTTGGTATTTTCAACAATCTGTACCTGTTGTAAATTCAAATTTTACTTTCCAATCACAAGATTATTTCAATTATCAACAAGATTTACGTGGTAGTTTTTCTCCTAAAATAAATAAAAATTCTAAGGAAGACACTTATACTGTTACTACATTTGGTGGTAGAGGAGCTTCTTTTAGTAAAGGTTTTGAAGGTAAGGGAGCTTCTGTAGAAAATGGTAAATTAAAAATTAATACTGTAAATTATTCTTTAGCTAATTTACCAAGTTACACAAAAGAAGCTTATGTATTAAACCATAAAAATATGTTATCTAGTGTACAGTTTGAGTTAGCTTCTTATCAACAACCAGGACAAACACCTCAAAATTTTTCTACAACTTGGGAGAGAATTGGGAAAGATTTAATGGATAATTCTAATTTGGGAAGAGAATTATCAGGAAATAATTTTCTTGATGAAACGGTAAAAACTCTTACAGCAAATAAAAATACTGATTTAGAAAAAACTGAAGCTATTTTTGAGTATGTAAAAAATAATTTTACTTGGAATGATTATCTTTCTGTATTTACAGATAATGGAATTAGAAAAACATTTAATGATAAAACAGGAAACTCTGCTGATATCAATTTACTTCTAATTTCAATGCTTAAAAAAGCTGGGATTAATGTTAATCCTATTGTTTTAAGTTCTTTGAATAATGGCTTAATTAATTATTCTTTTCCATCAAGAACAAAATTAAATTATGTAATTGCAGGAGCAACTATTAATAATGAATTTTATTTAATTGATGCGACAGATAAAAACTCTCAGTTAAACTTATTACCATTGAGAGCTATTAATGATAGAGGTATTATGTTGTTGGAAAATGGTGTAAAAGAGATTCCATTAAGAAACTCTGTTATGACCAACAATAAGAAAACAATTACAGCAGATTTGAAAGCTGATGGAACTTTAACAGGTAGTTTTACAAACTTAAGAGATAATTATTTTTATATGGCCGATAAAAATGAAATTGCTTCAGATCCTAAGGCTTTTGAGAAAGAATATGTGGATGGATACAATTTTGAAATTTCAGATTTTAAAAGCCAAGATAATAAAATTAATATTATACGTCATCAATTTAAATTCTCTGATGCAAATGTAGATGTTGCAGGAAATAAAATTATATTCAATCCATTATTATTCTTAGCGAATACAAAGCATTATTTGAATTTGGAACAACGTAATTATAATATTGAATTTGGAGCTCCTATTACTAGTGTGAATACAGTGAATATTAAAATTCCTGCGGGATATAAGGTAGAGGCTTTACCAGCGGAGAAACAATTTACAATGCAAGACCAAGCATCTGGTTATGCTTATAAAGTGGTTGAGAAAGATGGATATATTGTTGCTCAATCATACAAAATAACACCATATAGTGTTTTGCCACCATCTTATTATAAACCTTTGAAAGATTTTTCTGAGAATATAATAAAAGCAGAAAGTCAACAAATAATTCTTGTTAAAGAATAAATAAATTCAATATCAGATTAGGTAGTTTTCTAATCTGATATTTTTTATATCAAATAATAAAATATAAAAAAAGCATCTAAATTAATTTAGATGCTTTTTTATTTGTGGTCCCTACTGGATTCGA
>DJDD01000172.1 GCA_002430925.1 Flavobacteriales bacterium UBA5933 | reverse complement strand
TGCATTTCGACTTTACTCAAAGGCCAATCGAAAAAAGATTGTAATAGAAAGCCTGCCCGCCTGCCCAGATAATTATTAAAAGCAGCTACATCAACATAAAAGAGAAAAAAGTTACATTGATTATCCTTTTCTGTAATAATAAAATTATATCAACTCAAAAAAAGTAGCTTTTAAAAATTTTTAAAGCTACTTTTTTTGAGTTGTATTTTACAAATTACTTGTTAATTTTTGATTAATGATTGTGTTTCAGTCGAACCATCATTATTTAAAATACGAACAATATATTTACCTGTTCTTAAATTTTGTACATTAAAAGTTACTTTATCCTTATCATAAGCATTAATTTTTTTATTTAATACTTCATTTCCTATAATAGAGTACACCGAAATATTAACCACTTTTGAAGGATTGTCAAATTTAATTGTAAATGAAGACGTTGCAGGATTAGGATATATCGTAGATGCATGCCTATCTTGATCAAATTTAGCTTGAGCAGATAGGGTATTAAAGGTTAGTAAAAAAGATATAAATAGTATATAGTGCTTCATATGCATTCGTTATTAACAAATATAGCAATAAAAATTTATTAATCAAATGAATACAAAACTTATACCAAACAAAAAAGTGATGTCATTATGACATCACTTTTAGTATATAAATAATTGATATAATTATTATAGGCTGTAACGGATAAATCCTGTTACTTTTAAATCAGCATTGATAGCTTTTACAACATCTTGTACAGAAGTTTTACCATCTTTGATTGAAGCTTGGTGAACTAAAGTATTTTCTTTGAAGAATTTTTGTAATTTACCTTTAGCAATGTTTTCAATCATGTTTTCTGGTTTACCTTCAGCAGCTAATTGTTCTTTAGCGATAGCTAATTCAGTATCAATTACAGATTGAGCAACTTGAGTTTCATCTAAAGCTACTGGGTTCATAGCAGCAACTTGCATAGCTACGTCATAAGCAACTTCTTTAGCACCTTCGTACTCACCAGATAAAGCTACGATAGCAGCAATTCTGTTACCAGCGTGGATGTATCCGTTTAATGAGAAACCTTCGATAGTTTGGAAGTTAGCGATTTCAATTTTCTCACCGATAACACCAGTTTGTTCGATTAATTTTTCTTCAACAGAAATTCCATTGAAATCAGCTTTTAATAAATCTTCTTTAGTATCGAAGTTTAAAGCTAAGTCAGCAATTTCATGAGCTAATTGAACGAATGCTTCATTTTTAGCAACGAAGTCAGTTTCACATCCTAAAGCAATAATAACACCTTTATTGTGTCCAGCGTTTACTTTAGCGATAACTGCACCTTCAGTAGACTCACGGTCAGCTCTTTTAGCAGCAACTTTTTGACCTTGTTTACGTAAAACTTCTACAGCTTTATCAAAATCTCCACCAGCTTCTTCTAAAGCTTTTTTAGAGTCCATCATTCCCGCACCAGTTGCGTTTCTTAATTTACTTACCTCAGCGGCTGTTGCTTTATAGCTCATAGTAATATTTTTTTTATTGTTCTTAATATTTTTAAATAAAAGTAGCTCATACATCAAAAAATGATGTAGGAGCTACAAGGTATATTATATCGATGAATTGATCATCAAGTTAATGTTAAGCTTCTTTAGTTTCAGCTCCTTCTTCTTTACCTTCTTTTGCTTTTTCTTTCTCTGCTTTACGTGTAGATAAACCAGCTTTGATAGAGTCAGCAACTGTTGTTAAGATGATATCGATAGATTTAGAAGCATCATCATTTGCAGGGATTGGGAAATCTACTTGACGTGGGTCAGTATTTGTATCAACCATTGCAAAAATTGGAATACCTAATTTTTGAGCTTCAGCGATTGCGATGTGCTCACGTACGATATCAACTACAAATACTGCAGATGGTAAACGTGTCATATCAGCGATAGAACCTAAGTTCTTCTCTAAAGCTGCTCTTTGACGATCAACTTGTAATCTTTCTTTTTTAGATAGTGTTTCAAACGTACCGTCTTTTTTCATACGATCGATTGAATTCATTTTTTTAACTGCTTTACGGATAGTAACAAAGTTAGTTAACATCCCACCAGGCCAACGTTCTGTAATATAAGGCATGTTAATTTCTTCAGCATGCTTAGCTACAACATCTTTTGCTTGTTTTTTAGTCGCTACGAAAAGGATTTTACGTCCAGATGCAGCGATTTTTCCTAAAGCTTCAGATGCTTCATCTAACTTCACTGCAGTTTTGTGAAGGTCGATGATGTGGATTCCGTTTTTCTCCATAAAGATATAAGGAGCCATAGCCGGATTCCATTTTCTTGTTAAATGACCAAAATGCACACCAGCATTTAATAAGTCTTTTACATTTACTTTTGCCATTTTCTTTTTTTTAGTTTACGTTCCGTTTTCTCAACAAGCAACAAATAAGTGGTCGAATACCTCTAGCCTTATTTGTTTAGATGCTAAACCAACGGAAAATGGATTTTTTAATGAATTGAATAAATTAACGTTTAGAGAATTGGAATTTCTTACGCGCTTTCTTTTGACCGAATTTCTTACGTTCAACCATACGTGGGTCACGTGTTAATAACCCTTCTGGTTTTAATTGTAAACGGAAATCTGCATCAATTTCACATAAAGCTCTAGAAATTGCTAAACGAATTGCTTCAGCTTGTCCTGTGATTCCTCCACCAAATACTTTGATATCTACATTGTATTTATCATTTGTACCAGTGATTAAAAATGGTTGCTCTACTTTGTATTGTAATACTGCTGTAGGGAAGTAGTTTGCTAACTCGCGTCCGTTAATGAAGATTTCTCCATTACCTTCTTGTAAATATACACGAGCAACAGATGTTTTTCTACGTCCGATTTTATGAACTATTGCCATGGAATTAAATTATAAATATTCGTTAATATCGATTTGTTTTGGTTGTTGAGCTTCGTGATTGTGCTCAGTACCAACAAATACATGTAAATTAGTCAATAATTTACTACCTAATTTATTTTTAGGTAACATTCCTTTTACTGACTTTTCAATTAAACGTACTGGATCTTTTGCAAAAACTTCTCTTGCAGTTAAAGATCTTTGTCCTCCTGGGTAACCTGTGTGACGGATATATAATTTCTCGTCCCATTTGCTTCCAGTTAATTGAATTTTGTCAGCATTTAAAACAATTACATAATCTCCACAATCTGCATGAGGAGTAAAGTTTGTTTTGTGCTTACCTCTGATAAGCTTCGCAACACCTGACGCTAAACGACCTAATGATAAGTCTGTAGCGTCCACAACTACCCATTCTTTCTGAGCAGTTTCTTTGTTGGCTGATGAAGTTTTGTAACTTAACGTGTCCACTATCTTGATTTTTAATATATTATACTATTTCCGATAACTCGATCGGGGTGCAAATGTACAAAATGATTCTGGTTTCCCAAAATAAAATTAGGAAATTCAGCATTTTGTACATTTATTTTCTGATTTTGCTTCGGAAAATACCGTGCAAAAGTAGATAAATTAATTATAATATTAATTAATTTTTTTCGAAAGGTAATATTTTTTGTGTTGTAGAACCTAATCCTTCAATACCATATTCTATTACATCTCCTGGTTGTAACCATATTTGTGGTGTTTTTCCCATTCCTGATCCTGCAGGTGATCCTGTAGAAATAATATCTCCTGGTAAGAAAGACATAAATTGAGATAAGTAAGAAATTAATTTAGGTATACGATAAATAAAATCCTGTGTAGTACCATCTTGCATTAATTCACCATTTAGCTTTAACCAAATACGTAAATTATCCACATCTTTTATTTCTTCTTTTGTTGCAATAAAAGGACCTACAGGAGCGAATGTATCACATCCTTTTCCTTTATCCCATGTTCCTCCACGTTCTGTTTGGAAAGCTCTTTCAGTAACATCATTCATTAATGCAAAACCATAAACATGATCCATTGCTTCTTCTTCTGTTACATTGTTTGCTTTTTTACCAATAATGAAGCAAAGTTCAGTTTCCCAGTCTAATTTTGTTGCTCCATTTGGTTGCATAATACCATCTTCTGGTCCAGAAAATGATTGATTTGCTTTAATGAACATGATAGGTTCTGGTTGTTGTTGTAAACCAGTTTCTTTAACGTGATCATCAAAATTTAATCCAACACATACAATTTTACCAGGGCGAGTAAGAGGTGCTCCAATACGAACACTGTCCTCTACTATAGGTAAATTGTTAGCATTTTGCTCAATGTATTTTTCTAATGTTTCTTGTTTTTCAATATTACCGAAAAAATCTTCATCATAGATAATACCTGAACCAGATACGTCAAATTTTTTATCATCTATAATGATTCCTGATTTTTCTTGACCTTTAGGGCCGAATCTAAAAATTTTCATTTACTTATATTTTTTCCAGCGGCAAATATACAACGATTAGTTTTTTCTACCTATAAATAAAAAAAGACATCTGTCAGTAACAAATGTCTTTATTAAATAAATTCTATTTTTATTATTTACTAATCCCTCTGGAAATAACTATTTTCTGTATTTCTGAAGTCCCTTCATAAATTTGTGTAATTTTTGCATCTCGCATCATACGTTCTACATGATATTCTCTTACATATCCATTTCCACCATGTATTTGAACAGCTTCTGAAGCAACTTCATTAGCAATTTTTGAAGTAAAAAGTTTTGCCATCGCTCCAGAAATTGATATATCTTTTCCTTCATCTTTTTCTGTAGCTGCATTATAACATAACAAACGAGCAGCTGTAATATTAGTTTCCATATCTGCTAATTTAAATGCTACAGCTTGATGATTAATAATTTCAGTTTTAAATGCTTTACGGATTTTGGCATAATTTAAAGCTAATTCGTATGCACCTTGTGCTATTCCTAACGCTTGAGAAGCTATACCTATACGACCTCCATTTAACACATTCATAGCGAAAGTGAAACCAAATCCATCTTCTCCAATTCTATTTTCTTTAGGAACTTTTACATCATTAAAAAATAATGAGTGAGTATCAGAACCTCTAATTCCCATTTTTTGTTCTTTTGGACCAATTTCAAAGCCATTATATCCTCGTTCTACTATAAAAGCATTAATTCCTTTATGTCCTTTTTCGGGATAAGTTTGTGCTATAACTATATAGGTAGAAGCAGAATTTCCATTTGTTATCCAGTTTTTAGTTCCATTTAACAAATAATAATCGCCTTTATCTATGGCTGTAGTTTTTTGTGAAGTAGCATCAGATCCTGCATCAGGTTCTGATAAACAAAAAGCTCCTAGTAATTGACCAGAAGCTAGTGGTATTAAATATTTTTGTTTTTGTTCTTCTGTACAATATTTTTCTAATCCTGCACATACTAAAGAGTTATTGACAGACATTATAACTGCAGCAGATGCATCTACTTTTGCTATTTCTTCCATAGCAACAACATATGAAACATTGTCTAATCCAGATCCGCCATATTTAGGGTCAACAATCATTCCTAAAAAACCTAGTTCTCCCATTTTTTTCACGGCATCTTTAGGGAAAGTAGATGTTTCGTCTCTCTCAATAACTCCTGGTAATAATTCAGTTTTAGCAAAATCACGAGCTGCTTGCTGAATCATTAATTGTTCTTCTGATAATTGAAAATTCATGTAATTATTTTTGTGGTTTTAAATAATTACAATCTACTCAAATTTTAATGAAAAAACAAATGCTCTTGTTGATATTGAATTTAAACTTCCTGCCCAGTATTGACTTGTTGTGTTGTTATCTTTAACTAATTCATTATTAAAGAAAAACATTCCTTTTAAAGCAGGAGTTAGTTTGAAATACTTAAAATATATTTCTACTCCAATTTCTGCTTGCCAACTAAAGTTGTTTGTAGTCGTTCTAAAAACACCTACGCCATTATCGTCAGCTTTGTTTTCATTAGATTGTAAATTCATCACATATCCTAAACCTCCTTGTATGTAAGGACGAGTATTAAACCAACGATCTCCATGAAAATTTAATAATAAAGGAAGTTCTACATAGGATGATTTAACTTCTCTCTTTACGTTTGTATCATTTAAATATTGTTCCTCTGTTGGATTTGCTTCAGTCCCAGAATATGGTGCATTTGTAAAATATAATGTACGTTGAGAAAAATGTATTCCAGGTTCTGTTTTTAAATCCATGTAGTCATTGATTTTCATTTTAGCCATAAGTCCAACTGAGAACCCCATTTTATTATCTTGTCTTAGATAAACTAATCCATAATCGTTCACCCCATCATTTTCTGGAGTTTGTGTAGCACCAGGTGTAATATCTCTTTGGGCTTTTGGGCTAACTTTGTAGCTCATCATATTTGTACCTAAGAAATACCCAAAACTAAATTTTTTTTCGTCAGATTCAGTTCTGTATTCAGTTCTATCGTAATTTGGACGGAACTGTGCGTTTGCTAAACTTGCAGCAACTAATGTAAATGCGATGATAAGATTTTTTCTCATAGACTTTCAACGTATAACCTTACAATTTATTTTATGCTTTTGTAAATGCTTGCTATACCAAATGTAAGTTTTTTATCAATAGGTTGATTGAATTTTACACTTTTAAGTATATTTTTCATTTCTTCACCATGAGGAAAAGCCCTAACAGAGTCAGGTAAATAAGTATAGGCACTTTGATCTTTTGAAACCATTTTACCAATTGCAGGTAAAATATTTTTTGAGTAAAAAGTATATAATTGTTTCATAGGAAAAGCTGTTGGGTAAGAAAATTCTAAAATAATAAAAGTTCCTCCAGGTTTTAATACTCTATTTATTTCTGCTAAACCTTTTTCTAAATTTTCAAAATTTCTAACACCAAAAGATACAGTAATACAATCAAAAGTATCATTAGCAAAAGGTAAATTTTCTGAATCTCCTTGTACCATTTCTATGCGATTACTCAGATTTGCTTCTTTGACTTTTTTTCTACCAACTTCTAACATACCAGAAGATAAATCAAGACCAGTAATTTTAGCATCTGTAGTTTTTCCCATCATAATAGCTAAATCTCCTGTTCCTGTAGCTATATCTAAAATAGTTTTAGGATGTGAAGCTTTAACCATTTTAATAACATCTTTTCTCCACTGTATATCAATTCCCATTGATAAAACACGATTTAATAAATCATATTTAGGAGAAATATTATCGAACATTTGTTCTACTTGTTTCTTTTTATTTAAATCTGATGATTCGTATGGAGTTACACTATCGTGTTGATGATTTGTCATTTTTTTAATTTTAAATATTATTCGTAGTTCTCGAAGTAAAATTGTTTAAAATTTTCTTTATTAAATATTTTAGATAAATCAGTGTTTTTATCACTTGATCCACTTTTTATAAAAATTCTGGGATAATCTTGATCTAAATTATAATAAAAATTTTCAATATATAACTTAGATGATTTCTCAATTATACCATGGTAAATTTGATTATCTATAGCTATATTCTTAGATAAGAAGATTGAATCTTTATTTTTTCTTACACCGTAAGGACGTGTAAATGTATAATAATCTTGTAAAGTAGGATTTATTAAACCACTTGATCGTACAATATCAATGATTGTATCCGTATTCTTATTATTAAAAGTGTATGAAATTTTTGTTTTACCTTTTGGTAATTCTATACGAGCATTTTGTTGAGGAGCTATCGTATAATTTTTATCATTTATTTTAATATTTATGGTCTTTTTTGATGGGTTATCAATTACATAACCATCTTTTTTGTTAAGAAAAGTATTATAAAATAATAAAATAAAGGCAATTAAACCACAAATGATCAAAAGCCCAATTAATGATGGATTCTTCTTCATGCTGCTAAATTAATTATACTTTATCAATTTTAGTATGTCTTATTACATATTTTTTATTTACTATTTTAATGAAATGTGTAACTTTGCTCTTAGTTAATTTTTTATTTAAGCTGAACAACAATAATATGATAAATTCTGTAATTACAGGTTCTGGTCATTACCTACCAAATAAGATTGTTACAAATGAAGATTTTATTAATCATAAATTTTTTGGAGATGATGGTAATCCTTTAGAAAAAAGTGGTGAAGAAATTACCCGCAAATTTGAAGAAATTACAGAAATTAGAGAAAGGAGATATGTAGAAGATGATATTTTAAATTCTGATATTGCAACAGAAGCTGCCAAAATAGCTATAGAAAAAGCAGGTGTAGATGTAGAGTCGTTAGACTATATTATTTGTGCTCATAATTTTGGAGATATAGATCCTGTTGCAAGACAGATAGATATCATGCCATCTATATCAGCTAAAGTGAAGCATAATTTAGGAATCAAAAATCTTAAATGTAAGCCTTATGATATGACTTTTGGTTGCCCAGGTTGGGTTGAGTCTTTAATTTTAGCTCATCAATTCATTCAGGCAAAAATTGCTAAAAAAGTTTTAGTTGTAGGGTCTGATACTTTGTCTCGTGCTGTTGATCCTTATGATCGTTCAGCAATGATATTTGCAGATGGGGCAGGAGCTGTAGTTTTAGAAGCGAAAGAAGACGATTATAAATATGGTATAATTAATCATGCTACTTTATCTTATACAGATGAAGAGTTAAGCTTTTTATGTAATGGTAAATCAATAAATCCTGATTATGTAGGATCAATTAAAAACATTAACATGAAAGGTCGTAAAGTTTATGAATTTGTTCTTAAAAATGTTCCTCCTGCGATAAAATCTCTATTAGAAGAGTCATCAATTTCTATACAAGAAATTGATAAGATTTTATTACATCAAGCAAATGCAAAAATGGATCATGCTATGATAGAACGTTTGTATAAGTTATATGATATTCCTGCACCAAAAGATGTAGATCCTATGACTGTACAGTTTTTAGGAAACACTTCTGTTGCTACTGTACCTACAATGTTTAATTTGATTCAAGAAAATAAATTAGCTCCACATCAATTCCATCCAGATAATAAAATTATCATGGCATCTGTGGGAGCAAGCATGAATATAAATGCAGTAATTTACCAATTCAAAAAATAACCTAACAAAAAAAATTGTGAATACATTCGGAAGATTATTTAAAATTTCCACTTTTGGCGAAAGTCATGGTGTAGCTATAGGAGGAGTGATTGATGGTGTTCCAAGCGGAATAGAGTTAGATTTTGATTGGATTCAAGCTCAATTAGATCGTCGTAAACCAGGACAATCGGCAATTGTAACTCAACGAAAAGAACCAGATACAGTTCAATTTCTTTCAGGAATTTTTGAAGGAAAAACAACAGGTGCTTCAATTGGGTTTATTATCCCGAATGATAATCAAAAATCTCATGATTATGACCATATAAAAGGAGTTTTTCGTCCTTCTCATGCAGATTTTACATACGAAACTAAATACGGTGTACGCGACCATAGAGGAGGAGGAAGAACATCTGCTCGAGAAACCGCAAATTGGGTTGTTGGTGGAGCTGTTGCAAAACATATTATTCCATCAATCAATATTACAGCTTATGTAAGTGGTGTTGGAGAATTAAAATTAAATAATGATTATTCTTCATTGGATTTTTCTAACATAGAAGAAACAGCAGTCCGTTGTCCTGATTTGGATATGGCAGAAAAAATGATTGATAAAATCAAACAAATCAGAAAAGAAGGTGACACAATAGGAGGAGAAGTAACTTGTGTTATACAAAATGTCCCTGTTGGTTTAGGTGAACCTATTTTCGATAAATTACATGCACGTTTAGGACAAGCAATGTTATCTATAAATGCTGTAAAAGGATTTGAATATGGGGAAGGTTTTACTTCTACATCTATGAAAGGTTCTGAAATGAATGATCAATTTAATCTTGATAAAACAACTAAATCAAACTATTCTGGAGGAATTCAAGGAGGAATTTCTAACGGAATGGATATTTATTTTAAAGTTGCATTTAAGCCTGTTGCAACATTAATGCAGGAACAAACTACTTTAAATGCAGAAGGTGAAATGGTAGAAATGCATGGTAAAGGAAGACACGATCCTTGTGTAGTACCAAGAGCTATACCTATTGTAGAGAGTTTAGCTGCAATGGTAATCGCAGATATGATGTTGATTCAACGAACAAGAAATATATAATATTAAAAATCTCATAAATTTTTTTATGAGATTTTTTTTCTACGATTAAAAAAAGATAACATCTTTTAATCATAATTCTTTAAATTAGTTATAACAAACCAATCTTATATGTTAGTAAAGAAAAATTCTGGTGAATTAATAACTTATAATCCTAAAATCTTAAGAAAATCATTATCAAAATCTGGTGCAAATAATGATGAAATTGAAGAGGTTTTTGAACAAGTTTCTAAAGAGATTTATGATGGTATTTCTACAAAAGATTTATATCGTTATGCTTTTCAATTTTTAAAAAAATATAGAAACTCTTATGCTGCACGATATAGTTTAAAAAAAGCACTGAAAAATTTAGGTCCAGAAGGTTATACTTTCGAAAAATGGGTTTCACGTATTATGCAAGCTGCAGGTTATAAAGCTATCACATCACAAACTGTTCAAGGTAATGCAGTGACTCATGAAATAGATGTTGTTGCCATGAAAGATGAACAATTGATTTTTTGCGAGTGTAAATTTAGAAATGATGAGGAAGCTAAAATATCAGTGACGACTCCAATGTATTTTCTTTCTAGAATGAAGGATGTGGAAAATAATTTTTATCAATTTTTCAATAAAAATTTAACTCCTACAAAAGGTTATTTAGTAACAAATGCTTACCTCACAACCGATAGTATAGATTTTGCTAATTATTATAATATTGGGATTATTTCATGGGATTATCCAGAAAATAGGAGTATAAAATATCTTGTAGATAATGCAGCTTTATATCCTATTACTTGCTTAACAACTTTGACTTTAGAAAACCAAAAGACTTTATTAAATAAAGATTGTATTTTGGTTAAAGATTTGGTTGATAATCCAACTTTTTTAAATCCGCTAAATCTTTCAGAAGAGCTTAAAAAAGAAATATTAATTGAAGCAAAAGAATTGATAGAAATAGATTGTTTTTCTTGTAAAATAGATTAATAATATAGGACTGTTTAAACTATTTTTTGAATAATGTTTATTAATAATTTTAATGTATAATTTATTAGATTAGTGATTTGCAATAGTGATTGAAGCGACATCCTTTTTAGATTGAGCATCTCATGACTAAGTTCCAATAAATGCTCAATCTAAAAAGATATAGCGAAAAAGCACGTCCCGCAGGGATTGCCCCAAAAAAAATAAATATAATTTTTAAAAAGTTCAAACAGCTTTATCTTTATAAAATAAAACCATAAAACAGAAAATATGTTAAAAATACATACAATAGATTTGAACTTTCTTGGAGGTAATGAAGCAATTGCTTCTTATTTAATAGAAACTGAGCAAGGACCAGTTTTAGTAGACCCAGGACCATATTCTACTTTTGAAAATTTAGAAAAAGGAATTGAAGCTTTAGGTTTTAGAGTGATTGATATAGAAAACGTATTAATTACACATATTCATTTTGATCATGCTGGGGCAGCTTGGAAGTTTACAAAACATGGAGCGACAGTTTTTGTAAATCCTATTGGTTTGCCACATCTTAAAAATCCTCAAAAATTATGGGATTCAGCTCAAATGATTTATGGAGATGACATGAATCGTTTGTGGGGGAAAATGGAAGCAATTGATGAAGAATTTTTAGTTCCGTTATCAGATGGTCAAAGTGTTGAGTTTGGTGATGCTGTTTTTAACACAATTTATACTCCTGGGCATGCCGTTCATCATAATGCTTATGTTTTAGATGATGTAATTTTCACTGGTGATGTTGCTGGAGTTAAGATAGAAAATGGTCCAGTTGTTCCTCCTTGTCCTCCTCCAGATATTAATATTGAGCTTTGGAAAGAATCTATTAATAAGTTGAGAAAAATAAATGCAAAAACTATTTATCCAACACATTATGGTGCTCATCATAACTTAGAAGAACATTTTAATCAATTAGAAAAAGTTTTAGATGATTGGGCAAATTATATGAAACCAATGTATGATGATAAATTAACTGCTGAAGAAATAACGCCAGTTTTTGTAGATTATGTAATAAAAAGATATAAAGAGGAAGGTTTGTCTGAAGATGAAATTCAGATTTATGAATTTGCTAATCCAACTTTTATGTCGGTAAATGGTTTATTACGCTATTGGAAATTAAAAGAACAGGGCAGAATATAAAATAAATATTTTGCCAAATATATCATTATATGAACGATGGAAAAACTAGAAAAGATATTTACCCCGGTTTATTGGTAAATATTATTCTAAAAAAAAATCAAAGATCTGGTGAATTGACAGAAGGAATTGTTAAAGATATTTTAACCTCATCACCTTATCATAGTAGAGGAATCAAAGTTCGGTTAACAGATGGACAAATTGGTCGTGTTGCCGAAATTTTAGAAGATGAAGATTGATTCCCTTTTTTTACTTTAAACAAAAAGTGTCTGAAATTAAATATAAGACACTTTTTGTTTATGGATTTTTATTTTTAAAAGTAATATTTTTAAAAATTTAGCATTCTTTTTTTTGCTTCATCAAAGTCAACTAAAAGTTCGTCAAAGACTTCTGCTACTGTTGGTATAGAGTTTATTAAAGAAGCAACTTGACCAATTTCTAATTCTCCGTTTATCAAATCACCTTCAAACATTCCTTTTTTACTTCTACCTTTTCCAAGAAAATCTTTCAATTCATTTGGTGTAGCTCCATCAGAATATTTTTGTAGAACTTCGTTATAAAAGTGATTTTTTATTAATCGAACAGGAGCTAATTCTTTTAAAGTTAATTGAGTGTCACCTTCTTTTGTATCTAAAATTAAGTTTTTAAAATCCTGATTGGCAGATGATTCTTGCGTAGCAGCAAATCGCGAACCAATTTGTACTCCATCAGCACCTAAGCTTAATGCAGCAAGTATTTGTTGACCAGTTGCTATTCCACCAGCAGCAATTAAAGGAATGCTAATATGTTTTCTGACATTAGGAATAAGACAGAAAGTCGTAGTTTCTTCTCTGCCATTATGTCCGCCAGCTTCAAAGCCTTCTGCCACTACAACATCAACCCCAGCTTCTTCTGATTTCAACGCAAATTTTGTACTGCTAACAACATGAGCAACAGTTATATTTTCTTTTTTTAATATTTCTGTCCAAGTTTTTGGATTCCCTGCTGATGTAAATACAATATCTAATTTTTCTTCTAGGATAATTTTTATAATATCTTCAATATTTGGATAAAGTAAAGGTACATTTACTCCAAAAGGGTGTTTTGTAGCTGCTTTGCATTTTTTTATATGTTCACGTAATGTATCAGGATGCATACTTCCAGCACCAATTAATCCTAGTCCTCCAGCGTTACTTACAGCAGAAGCTAATTTCCATCCACTATTCCAAACCATGCCACCTTGAACAATAGGGTATTTTATTCTAAAAATTTTTTTTATATTCGTGTTCAAAATTTTTTAATTTTATTTTAATTAAATACTTTTATTTAAAAGTAGTCAAAATTTTTTAAGATAAATACTGACAGTTTGACTTTGGCAAATTATTTGATTTGCAAAATCGAAATTTAGAATTATAACAGAGTGTAATAATCTCTACTAATTAATAAAATATATAAACTATGTATTGGACTTTAGAATTAGCATCTTATTTAAGTGATGCTCCTTGGCCAGCGACTAAAGATGAATTAATTGATTATGCAATTCGTACTGGTGCACCATTAGAGGTGGTAGAAAATTTACAATCTATTGAGGACGAAGGGGATTCTTACGAAAGTATTGAAGAAATCTGGGCAGATTATCCTACAGATGATGATTTTCTTTGGAACGAGGACGAATACTAAAAATAAAATAAAAAAAGCCCGAATTGGGGCTTTTTTCAATTCTATAATCTAATAAATAACATAGTTAACGTATATTTGCGTTAGGTTGGTAATATATTCATTATTACTAATTTATTGAATAACGAAAGAAAACATGAACATTTTAACGAAAATTTTACAAGGGTTTTTAGGAGATAAAAACGCTAAAGATGTAAAAGAATTACAAAAATATGTTGACGCAGCTAATATAGCTGGTCAATCGCTTGGTTCATTAACAATTGATCAATTAAGAGATAAAACTTCTGAATTTAAACTTAAATTATCAGAAGCTACAAAAGAGTTTAAATCTCAAATTGAAGAACTAAAAAAAGAAGTTGAAGAAGCAGAAGATTTTACTGTAAAAGAAGAATTATATGTTAAAATCGATAAGTTAAATAAACAAGCTTACGAAGTTGAAGAGAAAATTTTATTAGAAATTTTACCTGAAGCTTTTGCTGTAATGAGAGAAACAGGAAAGCGTTTTACTGAAAATGAAACTTTAGAAGTTACAGCTTCTGATTTTGATAGAGAATTAGTGAATCGTGGTCATGATTTCGTTTCATTGAAAGATGAAAATACAGCAGTTTGGAAAAACTCTTGGGATGCAGCTGGTCGTCAAGTAACTTGGGATATGTCTCATTACGATGTTCAGTTTATCGGAGGTTCTGCATTACATTTAGGTAGAATTGCTGAGATGCAAACAGGGGAAGGAAAAACATTGGTTGCTACTTTACCAATCTATTTAAATGCTTTAACTGGTCGTGGTGTACACTTAGTAACAGTTAATGATTACTTAGCAAAACGTGATATGGCATGGATGAGACCAGTTTTCTCATTCCATGGATTAGCAGTTGATTGTATTGATAATCATCAACCAAACTCTCCTGGACGTAGAGCAGCTTATGCTTCTGATATTGTTTATGGAACAAATAACGAATTTGGTTTCGATTATTTACGTGATAATATGGCTAATGAGCCAGATGCATTAGTACAAAGAGAATTAAATTTTGCTATTGTCGATGAGGTCGATTCTGTATTAATTGATGATGCTCGTACACCATTAATTATTTCTGGACCAGTTCCTCAAGGAGATCGTCATGAGTTTGATGTTTTAAGACCAAAAATCGATCGTTTGTATTCTTTACAAAAAGATTTATTAGGTAAAACTTTAAATGAAGCTAAAACATTATTTAAGCAAGGAGATTTAAAAGAAGCTGGGTTCAAATTGTTCCAAGTTTACCGTGGTTTACCAAAATATAAGCCATTAATTAAATTCTTGTCACAAGATGGGATTCGTGCTCAATTACAAAAAACAGAAGCTCATTTTATTCAAGATAATAACAGAGAAATGCCAAAAGTTGATGAGCATTTATACTTTGTTATTGATGAAAAACAAAATCAATCAGATTTAACAGATAAAGGAATTGAATATTTATCTAAAGGAATGGAGGATGAAAATTTCTTCGTTTTACCTGATGTTTCAACAAATATTGGAGCAATAGAAAATTCAGGAAAAGATAAAGAAGAAATTCTTCAAATGAAAGAAGAATTTTTCCGTGAATTTTCTATAAAATCTGAACGTATTCATACTTTAAGTCAATTATTAAAAGCATATACTTTATTTGAAAAAGATATTGAGTATGTTGTTGTTGATGGAGAAGTAAAAATTGTAGATGAATCTACAGGTCGTATTATGGATGGTCGTCGTTATTCTGACGGTTTACACCAAGCGATTGAAGCGAAAGAAAATGTAAAAATTGAAGCAGCTACACAAACATTTGCTACAATTACTTTACAAAACTATTTCCGTATGTACAATAAGTTAGCTGGTATGACTGGTACTGCAGAAACAGAAGCGGGTGAGTTTTGGGAAATTTATAAATTAGATGTTGTTTCTATTCCTACAAACAGACCAATTTTACGTAACGATAAAAACGATGTTGTTTTCAAAACAAATCGTGAAAAATATAAAGCAGTAATCGAAGAGATTACAAAATTATCTCAAGAAGATAAACGTCCAGTATTAGTTGGTACAACAAGTGTAGAGATTTCAGAAATTTTATCTAAAGCATTAAAATTACGTGGTATTAATCACAATGTATTAAATGCAAAATTACACAAAAAAGAAGCTGATATTGTAACAGAAGCTGGTAAACCAGGAGCTGTAACAATTGCTACAAATATGGCTGGTCGTGGTACCGATATTAAATTAACAAAAGAAGTTAAAGAATACGGTGGATTAGCAATTATTGGTACAGAACGTCATGATTCTCGTCGTGTAGACCGTCAGTTACGTGGTCGTGCTGGTCGTCAAGGAGATCCAGGTTCTTCTCAGTTCTTTGTTTCTTTAGAGGATAGTTTAATGCGTTTATTCGGTTCAGAAAGAATTGCTAAATTAATGGACCGTATGGGACATAAAGATGGTGATGTAATTGAACACTCTATGATTACTAAATCTATTGAACGTGCACAGAAAAAAGTTGAAGAAAATAACTTTGGTATCCGTAAACGTTTATTAGAATATGATGATGTAATGAACAAACAACGTGAAGTTATTTACAAACGTCGTCATAATGCTTTATTCGGAGAAAGATTAGAAGTTGATATCGCAAACATGATTTTTGATGTTGCTGCATCTGTAGTAAAATCAAATAAAGATTTTGAAGATTTTGCTCAATATGAGTTAGATTTAATTAATTTCTTTACAATGGGTTCTCCTGTTACAGAAGATGAATTTAGATCTAAATCTATAAAAGATTTAACAGAAATTACATATCAATCTGCTATAACTGATTATAAAGCTCGTACAAAACATGTTGCTGAAACTGCTTTCCCTGTAATTTCTAATGTTTTCGAAAATCAAGGACATATGTTCTCTCGCATACAAGTTCCATTTACAGATGGTATTCGTCAAATGACAGTTGTTTGTGATTTAAAACAAGCTTATGAATCTCAAGGAAAAACATTGATTAAAGATTTTGAAAAATCAGTTGTTTTAAACTTAATTGATGATAACTGGAAAGAACATTTACGTGATGTTGATGATTTACGTAAAACATCACAAAATGCAGTTTACGAGCAAAAAGATCCTTTAGTAATTTACAAACAAGAATCTTTCCTTATTTTCCAAAGAATGTTGGATACAGTAAATAAAGAAATTGTTTCTTTCTTATTTAAAGGTGAATTACCAAATGCACAAAAAGAAGAATCTCAAGAACAAACTCAAATAGTTTAATTCTTAAAGATTTAATAGAATATCTAACCCTTTTCAAGTAATATTGGAAAGGGTTTTGTATTTTTACATAACTAAAAAACAATAAAAAAATTAATAATGAAGTTTGCATATTTACATGGTTATCAAGGTTCCGTAACAGATGAAAAAAGTGAATACTTAGATTCTTTAGGAGATTGTTATAAACCATCTATTGATTATGATAACGAACCAAATATTGTTAAAGAATTAATTGCAAAATTTCAAAAAGAACCGATTGATTTTATAGCGGGAACAAGTTTAGGAGGAATGATAAGTTATTATTTAGGAATGGTTTTAGATATTCCTGTATTTATGTTTAATCCAGCTGTTATAGCAATTGAAAGATTAAAACCATTTATTCCAGAACAATTAATGAAAGGTATTCCAAAGCAATTAAATGTAGTTTTTACAGGTTTAAAAGATGATGTGATTGATCCTAAATTACAAATTGCATTTGTAGATGAATTAAAAGGTAAAAATGCTAAAATAGAGCAATTTTTTGATGCTGATATGACTCATTTGGTAACATTAAAAGAATTTAAAAAAGCTTTCGAAACTTTTTTACAAATAAAAAAATAAAGTACTTATGGGGTTATTTAATAAACTATTAGGAAATGCAGGAGAAGTAGATTCATTAAATTTAAATAAAGAATATGCTTCTATATTAATAGACACTGAAGAAATTGAAGTAGGTTTCTCTTTGTTTAGAGATGTTTTCATGTTTACTAATAAACGATTAATATTAGTTGATAAACAAGGTTTAACAGTAAAAAAAAATAGATTATTTATCCCTACCTTATAGAAGTATAACACGATATTCTATAGAAACGGCAGGACATTTGACCTTGATGCAGAATTGAAAATATGGATTTCTAGCGAAGAAAATCCTTCTATTTGTAAGAAATTTACGAAAAGTGTGAATGTTTACGAAGTACAAAAAGTATTATCGACTCACGTTTTAAAATAAAAAAACACTCTTATAAAGAGTGTTTTTTTTATACAATTATTTTATAAACCTAACATTTGTGGACCTTGTTCAAAAACAACATCTACAGGGATATTTTTAGTTTTTAATTTATCTAAATCTTTTTGTAATTCAGCATGAATAATTCCTTTGTTAGCATAAAGTTGTTTTACACCATTATAATCTCCATTCCCTTGTAAGGTTAAAATTAATTCAGACAATCCATTCATAGCTTGTTCCATTTTAACAGCATTAACTTTATAACGTCCAGTAGCCGTTTTTTCAAAAGCACCTTTTTCTGCAAAATAATTGAATGCAATCATATTGGCTTGCCCATGAGCAGAACTAGCACCAAAACGAACAGAACGTAAAATACCAGCCAAGAATGTTACAAAATAATCCTCTTGTTGTCCAGTTAATTCTCCTTTGTTCAATAATTGGTTAACCATGTATAAACCTAGAATATCAGCTTTTCCTTCTTCTAATGCAGAATTAGCTTCTTTTAAGGCATCACGAACAGAACCTTTTCCATTGACAGTATTTTTTATTCCTAAACCATGTGCAACTTCATGAAACATTACATTTGAAAAGAAAGCATCGAATTTTACATTTTTTTGTTGACTTTCATCAATTAAAACTTCTGCAATAGGCATTAAAATTTTATCGAATTTTGCTTTCATTGCATTTTTTAATTGTAGCCTTCTTGTTCCTTTTTCCAATTGAACACGTTCGTCATTCGGTAAGTTAATTGCTATTGTTTTTCCAGCAGCATTACAATCACCAGCATAGTACACAACATCATAAGCATTCAGGTCAGAATCTGTTCCAGGAACTTCTTTTTTGTAATTAGCATTTACAGGTAAATTACGTTGTAATTCTGGTAAGTACTGTACAAATTTTGCTAATTTATTCGACCATTCTACATCTTTAACAAGTATATAGGCAGAGTATGAAGTTTTGTAACCAAACAATTGGTCTTCGTAATTTTCGATAGGACCAATAACCATATCCAAATTAGAATTTTTCATGTCCATCCAAGCTAAATCACTTTTATAAAAGTCATCAGTTAATAAAGCATTGGCACGTAGTTGTAAATAATTTTTTAGACCGTTATCATCAGCTAATTGTGCTGCTTGATTAAGGTAATCTGCTGCTTGTTTTAATTGATTTTTTAAAGCTTCATGGTATGGAATACTATATAATTTACCTTCTTTATTTCTACGAACAATAGAATAAGGAGATTTACCATCTTTTAAGTCAGAAGATGTTTCGAATTCATTCTTCGTCATATCAGTAGGATAAAAGGTAGCACCCAAAGGCTTTTGTCCAACACCATTTACAAAAGGAGCTTCGTTATTTAATCTATCCCAAGGACCATAATTTATTTTTGCATACTCTTTTGTTTCACCTTTTGTTTCGTTCATTAAATCTTTCTTAGAACCATAGGCTTGCTGCCAAAACAAATCATCCATAACATCAGCAGCTTTAAACATCAAGCTTAATATTTCCTTTTCATTTTTGCTTAAATGAGAAACACCTGTTGTTAAAGGTACTTTTGCATACGATTGAAATGGATATTCTTTTTGTTGCATAGTCGCTATTTCAGTATTTTTTGTTGTTTTATTGGCTGTAGAACAAGATGTAAATAATCCTGTAAGTGCAATAACACTCAAAATTGTTGAGTATTTTTTCATTTTATTTTTTGTTTCTGTAAATTTAATATTTATAGTTCTTTAAACTTTTAAAATTATATTTATTTTTTCTTGGGCAATTGCTTCGCACCGCGCTTTTCGCTATATCTTCTATAAACAATTAAATTCTATTTTTATAAAAAGAAGAATTGTTTATAAAAGGATGCCGCTTCAATCGCTATTGCAAATGAATAATAAACAAAGTACTAAAAAACCTTTATGAGAAAGATTAAAAAAAAATAGTTTAAACAGCTTTTTTATTCTTGAAGATGTAAATGTTTTGAATTTAGATTATGAAGTTCTTTTCAACTTTTATTCAACGTAAATTTTAATTTATAATTCGTTAATTCGAGTAATTTTTCGAAATATAATGTAGAAAAATTGTATCGAGAATAGAATTTTATCTTCAAAAAATTTGATTTGAAATTATGGTTTTTATTGATAAAATAAATCAAAGTATTATGAGTCACTTTTATAAAAAACCTTTTCTTTGCGTTAGTGATTGCAGTGGAAATCCTTTTGTAAAAGAAGGCTGAGGTTCTCGAAGTCTATTTTTATAAAAGATTGCAACGAAAAGCACGCCCGAAGGGAACGCCCAAATACAATTATAAATTTTTAAAAAAAATGAATGTAGAAAAGATAAATAATTTTTTTTCTGAAATAGGATTGCCTCAATTTAAAAATCTGATTTTAGATGAAGAATGTGCAGAATATGATGGCTGTACTTTTGCATTGAATAATTGTGTTGTAAAGTATAGAAAAACAAAAGTTACTCCAAAGAAAATTGGTCAATTTGTGACGCTTTGGAAAAGAGATTCATCGAAAAAAACGGTGCCATTTGATGAAAAGGATAATTTTGATTTTTACTTGATGTTTTCTGAAGATGAAGCAAAACAAGGATTTTTCTTTTTTACGAAAAAAGTCTTGGTAAAAAACCATATTTTATCTTCGGAAAATGGAGAAGGTAAGAGAGGTTTTCGTGTTTATCCTGCTTGGGATTTGCCAATAAGTAAACAAGCCTTGAAAACCCAAAAGTGGCAAAATGATTATTTTATAGACTTGACAAATAAGAATGAATTGTCTAAAAATACTGAGAAATTTAGACAATTATTTGGCGAATAGAACCTTATGATTCTACAATCATAAGGTTGCATCCTCGGATATCTGAATGGTCGAAACGACCAAGAATTTCGAATTGATTTGGTTTTATTTTTTTACCTAAATCATCTGTAGCAATAAAGCTTATAGAATTGTAATTTGCTAAATCGATAACATTTACTCCGCCAGTTTTTCCTTCTGGAACATAACGAAATGGATCTTCTGTTTCGCGAATTAAAATACGCATCCAACTAGGCGTTTTAAATGTTAAATCTCCGCGAGAATAGGCTTGAGAAAGTAATTCTGTCATTCCATATTCCGAATGAATTTCATTGGTACCAAAACCTTCTTTTAAAATGCTGTGTAACTCTTCTCTAGTGATTTCTTTTTTGCGACCTTTCATTCCTCCAGTTTCCATAACAATGGTATTTTTTAGATTCATTTTGTAGTTTTCTACAAAATCTAAAAGAGCGAATGAAACACCAATCAAAATTGCTTTTTTACCTGTTTTTTCGTGTGCTAGCAAGTTTTCGTGCAATTCGTCGTGATTATATAAATAAAAACCACTTTGTGGGTTGTTGGATTTTTCTATCCAATATTCCACCATATCTATTAACGAAGAACCATTTCTTTCTAAATAAGATGGTAAAAGAGCGAATATGGTATAATCTGATAATGGTCCATAAAATTGTTCGAAACATTTTTCTAAACTATAATGGTACAAAGCAAGGTCGGTAACCAAATGTTTACTTGTTGCCATACCAGTTGTACCAGAACTTGTGAAAACTTTTTCTACAGCACGTTCTCCAGAAATTATATCATTTTTTTTAAAAAACTGAATAGGTAAAAACGGAATTTCGTCTGTATGAGAAATAGTCGTATAATCAACCTTCAAGAAATTCAAGAAGTTTTTGTAAACTTCATTTTCTTGCGCTTGGTACCTGAAAACTTCCAAAGTTGTTTTTTGAAAATCTTCTTCTGATTGTATAGTGAAAATTTGCTTTGAATCAAACATTCAGCAAATTTACAAAATAGAGTAGAAGTGAAAGAAAATTATATAAAGATTTATTTACTTTTTATAATTTGATATTAATACTACTTCAATGATTTTGGGCAAACCCTGCGGGACGGGCTTTCACGTTCCCAATCTTTGCTACCAAAACTTTGGCGCTTATTAGCTAGCAAAGGATTTCCACTTCAATCCCTTTTGCAACAAATTATAAATATTTAAGTAATTGATAATAAGTTAAGTTTTAATTATTCATCATTTTATAGATTTTTATTGGTATTATTTTAATAAATTGTAAAACACTTTATATAGCTTTAACTTGTTTTGATTAAGTTATATTATGTTTTAAAAATATAAAAAAAATTATGGCAATAATTAAAGAATTAAATGGACATTCTCCTAAGTTTGGAGAAAATTGTTTTTTAGCAGATAATGCTGTTATTGTAGGAGAAGTAGAAATGGGGAATGATTGTTCTATATGGTTTTCTGCAGTGCTAAGAGGAGATGTACATTATATAAAACTTGGGAACAAAGTAAATATTCAGGATAATGCAACAATACATGCAACATATAAAAAATCACCAACAGTTATTGGCAATAGTGTTTCAATAGGACACAATGCAATCGTACACGGTTGTACAATACATGATAATGTTTTGGTAGGTATGGGAGCAATTGTAATGGATGATTGCATTGTAGAGTCAAACTCTCTTATTGCTGCAGGAGCAGTTCTTACCAAAGGAACACATGTAAAAGAAGGAGAATTATGGGCAGGAATTCCAGCTAAAAAAATAAAAGATGTTCCACAAAGTTTAAAAGAAGGCGAGATAGAACGTATTGCAAACAGTTATTTAATGTACAGCAGTTGGTACAAATAAATTATATTTTATCTGGACGTTTTGATTTTGGAATGTTAAGGATTACTAAGTTATAAGAATCCTTTATCCATTGTTTTATATCAACATCTTTTACATCTTGATTTATAAATACAGTATTCCAATGTTTTTTGTTCATATGATAACCTGGTTCTACAGCATTATAATTAGCTCTTAATTCTAAAGCTAAATCAGGATTACATTTTATATTAATGGATTCAAAATTTTCAATATTAGTTAGACAAAACATTTTATCAGAAATATAAAAAACCAATGTATTTTTATCAAATGGGAAGTTTTCTTGGACCAATGGTAGACTTAAACAAAAATCACGTAATTCTTCAATATTCATAATTGAGGGTTTAGTAAATAAAGATAATGTTTTAAGATAAAAAAATCAGTTTTAAATTAATTTAAAACTGATTTTTTAGTAATTATAGATTTTTAAAAATTTCAAAACTATCTTTATGATCACACCAAAATTCATCTAAGTTTATCATTTTTGATTTTAAAAATGAAATAATTCCAGGCCAATCTGTTTCTCTAAAAATACTGATATTATCTAATCTAATTTTTATGGTAGAAATATTTTTACCTTCTTCATCATAATCTTCTTTTGTCCAAATCCATTCTTCACCTAAATAACTTTTTAAAACATTTTCATATTCTTCAAATTGTTCAAAAATCATTAATCGAATAGAAGAATCAGGATGAGATATTTCTATAGAAACTTCAGCAAATTTACGTTCGACATCAGTTCTAAAAAAAATACCTTTAATATCTGTTTTATAATTAATCCAGTTAATAGGTAATCCCTCGGCATTCATTTGTAACTTCATATAAGAACCATAGGAAGTCCAAAAATCTTTTTTAATACGGTAAGCTTCTTCTTTTGAAAACAATGTAAAAATTTTTTACAAAAGTCGAACTTAATTTATAAACTACAAAATATCAAAGCTCTTTAAACTTTATATGTATTTTTTGGGCAATTGCTTCGCACCGTGCTTTTACGCTATATCTTTTTAGATTGGTTGCTGCATTTCATTTTCGCTCAATGACCAAGTAAAAAAGCAATGACCAAGTTAAAAGTTTCTCTAATCTAAAAAGGATGCCGCTTCAATCACTATTGCAAGTTGTTTAATAATAATTAATTTAATAATAAAAATTTGGTATTGAAAATGATTCAAAAAAAAAGTTTAAACAACTTTATAATTAACTTTGATAGATTTAATTTTTGAGTACTTAAATTTGATAAAATTAAAAAAAATATAAAATGAGATTATTTTCGTTAGTAAGTATATTATGTATTTTATCTTTTTCATCTCTAAAAGCTCAGTCCGTAGAGCAAGTGGATTATGAGACTTTACATAAAAAGATAGATAGTTATAAAGATAAAATAGTTGTTGTAAATTTTTGGGCAACTTGGTGTGCACCTTGTGTTGAAGAAATTCCTGCATTTGTAGAGGTTAATGAGAAATATAAGGATAACCCGAAATTTAAAATGCTATTTGTTTCTTTGGATAGAGTAAAGGTATTACCAAAAGTAAAGAAGTTTATTACAGATAATAAAATGAATGCTGAGGTTTTACTTTTGGATGATGTAAAAAGAATGAATGAATGGATTCCTTCTTTTGATAAGTCTTGGGCTGGAAATATCCCTGTTTCTATTATATATAAAAATGGAGAAAAAGTACTTTTTCATGATAAAGCAATGACAAAGTTCGAATTAGAAGATTATGTAACAGAATATTTACAAGATAAATAATTGTTATTCTCATAAAGAACTATCTTCTGAATAAATTTATTGAGAAGATAGTTCAAAAAGAGAAAAAAATAAAACAGTTTTATGAATGTTTATTTTTTATTTAAAGAATTCATCAGAAGTTCTTTGTGGACTTTTTACTTCAGGCCAAGTTGCAATATTGCCTTTGTTATCTGTAGGTAAAGTTCTTTTTTTACGATCTACTAAATCTTTTTCTTGATCTGCCATATATGTCAATGCACTTGTAAGAATAACGTTGTTTTGTACTTCTTCAAATACTATTTTATCATAAGTATCTCTATTTGTATGCCACGTGTATCCTCCGTATCCCCAATCTAGAGAACTTAATCCAAAAGCAGGAACACCAGCAGCAACAAATGATGCATTGTCAGATCCACCAGCTGCTGGAGTACCAGGAAAATCAGTTTTTATTTCATTTCTTACCCAAGATGGTGTTGCACTTAACCAACGAGAAACATACTCATAAGATTTTTCGAATCCAGCTCCATTAATATAAACTACACGCCCAGTTCCATTATCTTGATTGAAAACAGCTTGTGTATTTTTAATAATTTCTGGGTGATCTTCTACAAAGGCACGAGAACCATTTAAACCTTGTTCTTCACTTCCCCAAAGGCAAATAAGAATTGTTCTTTTGTTATTAGGATATAATTTCTTTATAGTACGAATAGTTTCTAACATTGTTATAGTACCAGTTCCGTTATCAGTAGCACCTTGTGCTCCATCCCAAGAATCAAAATGAGCAGAAAGTATAATGTATTCATTAGGCTTTTCTTTTCCTTTTATTTCTCCTATAATATTAAATGTATCTGTAGTTCCGTTATGTTTAGATTGAGTATCAACTTTTAATTTTGGATAAACGCCGTTGGCAGCTAAACGATATAGCATACCATAATCTTCATTTGATATATCTAGCATTGGAATTTTTTTAGTCTTAGCTCCAAAAATTCGGTTAGCTCCCATAATTCCTGTCCAATTAGAAATAGCTAATGCAGCAGCGCCATTTTTTTCTAAAACTTCAGGTAATGTATTGTTTGTATATCCTGTAACTTTTATTGAGTTTGCCCAAGCTTCAGCTTCAGTTTTTTTAATTTGACTGATTTTTTTATACAAATCTTCTTTTGCAAAATTCTTATATTGATAATCAGATCTTCCGTAGCGTTGGTTTTGAGAAATTAATACAATCTTACCTTTTACAGTTGGTAACCACGCTTCAAATTCAGCTTTTGTTTTGAAAATTGGCATAGCAATAACTTCTGCTGTAAATGCTTTTTTAGTAGCTGGAGACCAAGCTAATTGTGTAGCAGTAATTGATTTTATACGAGGATAAGACATTTCTACTTCAGTAGTACCTCTTTCCCAAGCTTTCCACGTACCATATTTTTCTTTTCTAGCATCTATTCCCCAAGATTGAAGTGTTTTTAATGCCCATTCTCCAGCTTGATCCATTTGAGGAGTACCAACTAAACGAGGACCAATTTTATCAAATAATTCAAAAGAGAATTTTTCTAATTGAGAATTATTTTGGACTTCGTTTACAAAACTTTCAACCGTAGGATTCAGTTTTTCTTGATTTTGAGCATGAATTGTTGATGCAGAAAGTATAATTGTAGAGTATACTAATGTGTTAATTAATTTCATTGAATGATATTATTTAATTATTTTAATGATTTTATTATTTTGGCGAATAAAAATTTTGTCAGGATTAAAGGCGTTAGATAATTTAGACTCCTCATTTAAAGGGTATACAATAATGCATAATACAAGAAAATCTTTGTAATCAATAATATCAAGATTGATGTTTTTATAGAGATATTTATCTTTAGAAAAAATCGAATGTAATGTAGAATAATAATCATAAATTTCTTGATCACTCAATACAGATTCTATAAAATTGTCAGGATGATAGCCTACGAATAATAATCCTCCATTTTCATGTAACATAGAATAAATATTCTCTTCTATTTCTTGATTACAATTTTCTTCTAAAAAAGAAACATAATTATATTTTTTATGATTAATTAAATGTTCATATAAATTTTTTTTGTGAAAATTTTTATCATAAACTTTGTTTAAAAATATCTGTATCGTAAAATGTTTCCAATTAAATGGAGTATTTATAATATAATTCTTTTTATTCTTTAGGTTTAAAATTTTGTAATTTTTCTTTTCAATTAAAACTTTATGATTTTCTAAATTATATCCAAATTCATTAAAAATAGAATATTCTTTAATTAAATTTTTTAATTGAATTTCGTAATTATTTTCTGAACTATTTTTTAAGCCAAAAATTTCATATTCAGTTTCGTCAATATTTTGTACTGATTTATTTATTTTAAATGATAAAGTAATTCCTTCAGGAAAAATATTTTTATTAGGAGTTATAACAATATTTTCTTGATTAAGTAATTTTAAAGAATTATAGTTATCATCATTTGCTTCAGAGATACTGTTATTAATTTTATCAATAGCAATTTTATTTATTGTATTGCTATCAATTGTAATTAATCCTTGATTGGTTATAATTTCAATATAATTTTCTATAAATTCGAAAGCTTTTTTTCTAGCTTTAAGCATATTATAATCACTAAACTTTGTTTCTTGGATTTCATTAGAGTTTTCACAAAGCCTGGTTCTTACAATGTAAGTTACAAAAGGTAAAAGAATTTTATTCATGTTCAATAATAGTTTTAGTCATCAAACAATTTACGTAAACATTTTAAAATATTTTTAAATTAAATAAGATTTTTTAAATAATTTATTAAATACTTAAATTATTTATTAAACAATTAAAAAATGAATAAAAAAAATCCTTGAATCTTTTTAAAGATTCAAGGATTTTAATTATCTAAATCAACTATGAATATTGATATAAAATTTATATTAATAGCAATAGAATATAAAAATAATACTGAATTAAGTAAATTTAATTTTACTTAAAAATATTATCTAATACTTTTGCTAAACGTACACCACCTTTTAATAATTGACTTTCTACAATATACTTATTCTCGTAATGATAACGGTAACCTAATTTGTCGTCCATTTTTACATTAGAATAAATGTTATTTGCAAGAACATAAGATCCATAAATCCAATCAGCATAAGTTCCTTCTTGCATTGCCTTTCTTTCTTGTTTAGTTTCTATATCCAATAAATTAGAATATTCTGTGTACGAATAATTTTCGTAATCAACCAATTTAGAATCCCATACTGTATGAATGTTTACTTTGTCTCTAAACCATTCAACTTTAATTCTATTTCCACCTAAATCTTCTGGTCTACCTACATGTAATGGTTGATGTACATCACCAAAAATATGAATCAAAAAATATAAATCGTGTTGTTTATCTTTTAATGTTAGATTTTTATTATTTTTTAATTCATTCATTAAAAATAACCCTTTTTTATAAGCATTATCATCAGAAGTTTTTTCTAAAGCTTCATTAAATTGTTCATGATTAAGATCTCCTGCAATATTAACGTAATGATAAGAATCTGAATGTTTCCATGAAGGATCAGATTTGATGAAATCTGGCCAATTTGCCCAATAAGCTAATTTTTGAGGTCCGATTATTTTAGAAATTTCTTTACGTGTTTTTTTGCTAATATGTTGTTCAGCTATTTGTGCTATAACTCTATGCCCTGTTAATCCCCATGCTAAAGCGTTGTTAGAAACTAAAAAAGTCCCTAAAAGCATTAATCCTCCTACTACTTTTTTCATTATATGAATATCGTTTTTGCAAAGATACAAAAGTGGGGTTATTGAAAATTAAACATTTGTTTATTTTTTATTTATATAATACTATTAAAAATTCAGTACTTTGTTTTGCATAATACTAAAATTATTTTATATATTTGTATTACAAAATAAATAAGTCGTTCATTATGAATATAGAGAAAACAAAAGTACAAATGCGAAAAGGAGTACTTGAATATTGTATTCTCAGCATTATTGAAAAAGGAGATGCTTATGCATCAGATATAATTGATGAATTGAAAAAAGCGGAAATGATAGTTGTAGAAGGAACTTTGTATCCACTTTTAACAAGATTAAAAAATGATGACCTTTTACAATATCGTTGGGAAGAATCAACATCTGGTCCTCCACGTAAATATTATGCATTGACGGAGCAAGGGATAATATTTCTTAAAGAATTATCAGAAACTTGGAAGCAACTTATAGATGCTGTAAATAAAGTAACACTAGAAAAGCACAAAAATGGATAAAACAATATCAATCAGTTTAGGAGGTTTCTCTTTTATCTTAGATGAAATTGCCTATAATAAATTAAAGATATATCTAGAAGATGTAAAAAAGTCTTTAAGAGGTACAGATGGTATAGAAGATATCATAGAAGATGTAGAAATTCGTATATCTGAATTATTTAGAGAACGTATACAATATAGAGAAGTTGTAAGCGAAGGTGATGTTGATGCTGTTATTGAAATAATGGGGCATCCAGATCAGTATATTTATGAAGATGAAGATTTACGTTCAAATGAATCTAGTCATTATAAATCGCAAAATAATCAATCATCATTAGGAGGACAGTATGGAACAAAAAAGCGCTTGTATAGAGATCCAGATGATACAATTATTTCAGGACTTTCATCGGGTTTAGCACATTATTTAGGTGTAGATCCTTGGTTTATTCGTGCAATATGGTTGGTGTTAGGAATACTAGGTGTATTTACAAAAGGTGTTTCTTTACTTTTTGTCTTATTTTGTTACTTTATATTGTTAATTTTTGTGCAAAAAGCTAGAACAACATCTCAAAAATTACAGATGTATGGGCAGCCAGCTAATATAGATACATTAAAAAAAAATGTAGAACAAGCTTCTGAAGCAGTTCTTAGTGGAGGTAAAGAATTAAGTAATAGATTAGGTGGCGTTTTTGAACTTTTTGGTCGAATAATACTTTGGTTTTTAGGTTTTATAATTCTTGTAGTAGGATTAAGTTTTATTATTGGAGGTTTCTTTTTAATTTTTACTTCTTGGACTGATATTCCAACAGAATTATTTGGTTATTTAGTTGAAGAGAAATGGATGAGTCTTGCTGCAAAAATTTTAGGTGGTATTTTAGTGATTATTCCAGGTATATTATTAACAATTTTAGGAGTTAAATGTTTTTGGAATAAAGCTAGAGTTAGTAAAAGCATTATTATAAGTTCTATTGTAATTTGGTTTATAGCTTTACTTGGTTTTGCAGGAATCACTTTAAATACGATAAGTAAATTTAGAAATTCTGTAGATGTTACTGATGAAAAGGTATTTAATATACCATCTGATACATTGAATATTGATTTTAGAAAGGAAGATGGAAAAAGTTTTGCTTATAAGTCTTTTAATAATTTAGATCAATTAATTGATGAAAAAGGAAATTTAGTAATTTCTAAGAGGGAAGAATTTGAAATAGAAGAGAGTGATGATAATAATTTTCATTTAGAGATCAAATATTCTTCTAAAGGAGGAACTGCAGTAGAGTCTAAACGTAATTTAGATGCTATACGATATAACTATTCTATAAATGGTAATAATTTAATTCTTGATGAATTTCTTAAAATTAGTAAAATAGGAAAATTCAGAGATCAAGATGTAGATGTAAAATTATTCGTTCCTAAAAATAAAATTTTATTAATTAAAAATGCTGATTATGTAAGAATTAACAGTAGAAAATATGATTCTGATAATTTATATGATTTAAAGAATAATTTGATTAAATATAATGGAAAAAAATTCGTATGTTTGGATTGTGATAATGATGAATCTTCTGAAGATGAAGGTTATAACATTAATATAGAAGACGGCAAAGATTCCGCTAAAGTTATTATTGACAAACATGGAATTAGAGTTCAAAATGGTAAAAACTCAGTTGGAGTAGGAAATATAAAAAATACAAATCAACAAATAAACTATAAAGATGATACAGATTCTATTAACATTAACTACGGAAGTCATTCAAAAAATCGTTGATTTCTTCGCTTAAACTTATGAAGTAAATTTTATATTTTAAAAAATATACAAAAAGGTTATTCTCAATCCATAGAATAACCTTTTTTATTTAACTATTTTATCAATTTTATAAAATTGAGATAAATCAATCTAAGTTGTCTAAATTTGCATACACAAAATCGCATAATTATGAAAAAATTGATTGGTAAATTCCTATATTTTTTAGGAGGATGGAAACTTGATAATCATCTTGATTTATCTA
>DJDD01000017.1 GCA_002430925.1 Flavobacteriales bacterium UBA5933 | reverse complement strand
AGGTGAGATACCTTATAGAATAGGATTAATGACTTTAGGAGTATTTTTTTCATGCTTTATAGCTTTTTTGTTTAGTTTATTATTTATTAAATCAGATATAAAAAGCGAAGCAAAAAATATTTTATCAAATATAGATATTCAAGATAATATTGATTATTTAGAAGCTATAATAATAGGAATATTCATGTCGTTATCATTTTTTATAGCACATATGTTTGGATTGAATAATCCTTATTGGGTTCCTATTTCTTGTTTAGCTGTAATGCAAGGTGTAAATGCAAAACATATATGGCAGCGTGGGTTTTATAGAGTTTTAGGAACAACATTAGGAATGATATTATGTTGGTTTATTTTATCATTCTTGAAAACACCACTTGAAATTATTATTTCAATCATGATTTTTCAATATATTATTGAATTGTTAGTTGTTAAAAATTATTTTTATGCTGTTCTATTTATTACTCCTATGACAGTTTTGTTATCAGAAGCTGGTCATCCGAATTCAATAGATCCAAATATATTGATTTTATCAAGGTTAAAAGATGTTCTTTTAGGTTCATTATTTGGTGCGATAGGAGGTTGGGTGCTGTACAATGAAAAATTAAGGTATCAAATTAAAAAACATATTCAAATGAAATAAAAATAGAGCTCATTTCTGAGCTTTATTTTTTTGTTTTAATCCAATCGTTCTAGTCTATCAACGGAATGTTTATGCATATACAAAGGTATGTGCTCTATAAATACATCGTTTTTTTCTAAACCAAATGATTTTAGAAGATTGAATTCAATTTTTTTAATTAAATAATATACTTTAAGTGTAAAAAATTCTTTCATACTTAATTTTGTTTCAATTGAAGGGAATTTTTCTATTAAAACAAACTTCATGTCTAATTCTTGATTGTACTTTCTTAAGTTAGCGCTTAAATATTTTAAATCTAATTCTCCGCTTGTACACATATCGCCAATAACTTTTTTAATATATTGTTCCGTTTTTGGTTGAACTCTGAATCCAATATTAAAAGTTAATCGATATATTTTTTGATCCGCAATAGGTGTTATTTTATAGTTTAATGTATAAGGTTCACTATCTCTATTAAGATTTACAAACCAATAAACATCTGCTCTTTTTGGACGTTTTGATAATATTGATTGTATACTAAATTTTTCGACATTTTTTACATTTGTAGATTTTGTTAGATAAAATAAAAATGTAGAAAATTTTGGGACGTTTTCATCTTCACTCAATTCAGTTAAAATATTCGCATAACGTTTTATTTTTACGAATTCAAGATTTCTTGAATTTAAAATTTTACCATAAAAACTACAATACATTATAACAAAGAAAATCCATCCCATTAATAAAGCTAAATATCCTCCCTCAACAAATTTCACAACATTGGCAACAAAGAAGGAACTTTCTATTGATACGAATATTCCAAGTATAAATATGATAAAAAGTTTATTAAGCTTTGTATAATAATTAAGATAATATCCAAGTAATAAAGTTGTCATTAACATGGTGACTGTAATAGCTAATCCATAAGCCGCCTCCATGTGGGATGAATCTCTAAAATATAGAACAATAAAAATACATCCAGCCCAAAGCATAAAATTTATTGTAGGAATATACACCTGACTTTTATGTTCATTAGGTTGTATAATAAATGTTCTTGGCCAAAAGCCTAAATTTATAGCTTCATTTATCAATGTAAAAGAACCAGTTATTAATGCTTGTGAGGCAATAATAGCAGCACCTGTTGCAATACAAATTCCAGGAATTAAGAACCAATGAGGCATCATTTCGTAAAAAGGATTTCTTCCGTCAAGGAAAGGATTGTCTTGATGCATTAACCAAGCGGCTTGACCTAAATAGTTTGTTACTAAACAAATTTTTACATAAATCCAGCTAATTCGTATATTTTTCTTTCCGCAGTGTCCTAAATCAGAATATAAAGCTTCAGCACCTGTTGTACAAAGAAATACAGCTCCTAAAACCCAAAATCCATGTGGATAATTAGTTAATAAATTGTAAGCGTAATAAGGATTTAAAGCTTTAATGATATTTGGATGATGTGCAATATGCAATATTCCTAATCCTAAAAGCATAGAAAACCAAATAACCATAAAAGGGCCAAATATTTTACCAACTTTATTAGTTCCAAATCGTTGAAAGAAGAATAATAGAGATAAAATTATAATTACAATTGGTATTGTAGGTAAACCTTGAAAACCATCAATCATTCTAAGTCCTTCTACAGCAGAAGAAACAGATACAGGTGGGGTTATAATTCCATCTGCTAAAAGAGCTGATGCTCCTATAATGGTTGGAATAATTAAGCTTTTACCTCTTTTTTTGATTAATGAATAAAGCGAGAAGATACCTCCTTCTCCATCATTATCAGCTTGTAAAGTTAGCCATACATATTTAACTGACGTTTGAAAAAATAATGTCCAAAAAACACATGAAACTCCTCCGTAGACAATACTTTCTTCAATTTCACGATGCTCACCAATAATAGCCTTCATTACATATAATGGACTGGTACCTATATCTCCATATATGATACCAAATGCTATTAATAATGTAGCTGCTGTTACTTTATTCATTGTATGGTTTGATTCCATAAGCAATACTTATTTTTAATTTTTTACGAATGTATGTCGTAGAAAAGAGATTATTCAAACTTATTAATTTATATTATCTATAGCGATAGGGGGGTACTATATTTATTATCGATTATTAATTGGTGTAATATTACACTAATGTAAACAATTAATGATATTTTAATCTTATTTTTTTTATTAATTGATAAATTATAATTAATTATACAATATTGAAATTCTTTTCTATTTAGTCTGAAATTTATAATAATACTATGCTTGCATAATAAAAAAAATATTATATTTGTTACAGATACACTAAAAAAATGTTGAGAGAAGATTTTACAATCGATTATTTATTACGTTCAACTTGGCTTTCTATTCAGAAAATGTACAATGAGCAAGCAGGAGAATATAATTCTACAATGGTTTATGCATTTACATTATTATCAATAGATCCTAAAGGAGGTACACCAAGTACATATTTAGGTCCAAAAATGGGAATTGAGCCAACAAGTTTGTCTAGAACTTTGAAAAATCTAGAAGAGAGAGGTTTTATAACAAGAAAACCGAATCCTGAAGATGGGAGAAGTGTTTTAATTACTTTAACTAAAGAAGGATTAAGAATGAGAGATATTTCAAAGTTTTTTGTTTTACAATTTAATGAATCCTTAAATAAATATATAGAACCGGAAAAAATGGAAATTTTCTTAGAAGTTATTTATAAAATAAATCAATTAATTTCCGACAAAAAAATATTTAAAAACAATTATGAGAAAACACATTAAACATGTAACTGTATTAGGTTCAGGAGTAATGGGGTCTGGTATAGCATGTCATTTTGCTAATATTGGAGTTCAGGTCTTGATGCTAGATATGGTTCCTCGCGAGCTTACGCCACAAGAGCAAGCGAAAGGGTTGTCTTTGGAAGATAAAGTTGTTCGTAACAGAACAGCTCAATCTCATTTAGATTTTGCTCTTAAAAGTAAACCTTCCCCAATTTACGACGTAGCTTTTGCATCTCGTATAACCGTAGGTAATTTTGATGATGATTTAGAAAAGATTAAAAATTCTGATTGGGTTATCGAAGTTATTGTTGAAAGATTAGATATTAAAAAATCGATGTTAGAAAAAGTTGATGCTTTAAGAAAACCAGGTACTTTAATATCTTCTAATACATCTGGTATTCCTATACATTTAATATCTGAAGGAAGATCAGAAGATTTTCAAAAAAATTTCTGTGGAACGCATTTTTTCAATCCTCCACGTTATTTAAAATTGTTTGAAGTTATTCCTGGGCCAAAAGCAGAGAGAGAAATTGTTGATTTCTATCAAAGTTATGCTTCATTGTTTTTAGGTAAAACGCCAGTTTTATGTAAAGATACACCAGGATTTATAGGAAATAGAGTAGGTGTTTATTCTATGGCGAAAATCATGGAGCTTACACAAGAATTAGGTTTATCTATTGAAGAAACTGATACATTAACAGGTTCTATATTAGGAAGACCAAAAACTGGAACATTTAAATTAGGAGATTTAGTTGGATTAGATACTGCGTACAATGTAACAAAAGGTTTACAACAGAATACGACAGACGATTCGATGATACAAGATTTAAAAGAATCTAAATTCTTAGACTTTTTAATCGAAAATAAATTTCTAGGAGATAAATCAAAAAAAGGTTTCTATTACAAAGAGGTTGATAAAGAAGGAAAAACAAACCGTTTTGCTTTAAATCTTGATACATTAGAATATCGACCGATGGAACGTGCTAAAGTTTCTTCAGTTGAATTAGCAAAACAGGCTGGTTCTACCAAAAATAAATTAGCAGTTTTATTAAAGGATACAACAAAAGCAGGTGATTTAATTCGTAAACACTTTGCATCTTTATTTGCTTATGTATCTCAAAGAGTTCCAGAAATAACAGATGCTTTTTATCCTATTGATGATGCGATTAGAACAGGATATGCATGGAAATATGGACCTTTTGAAACATGGGATTATGTTGGTTTAAAAAAAGGAATTGAATTAGTTGAACAAGAAGGTTATACTGTTGCTTCTTGGGTAAAAGAATTAGCAGATTCTGGTGCAGATTCTTTTTATAAAGTTGAAAATGGTAAAAAATTATTTTACAATCAAATAACAAAACAATTTGAATTAATTCCTGGTCAAGATTCATTTATTATTTTAGATAACATTCGTAAAACAAATGAAATTTGGTCGAATAAAGAAACTTCAATTCAAGATTTAGGAGATGGAATAATCAATTTAGAGTTCCGTTCTAAAATGAATTCCTTAGGTGGTGGAGTTCTTCAAGGGATTAATAAAGCAATAGAGTTAGCTGAAAAAGATTACAGAGGTTTAGTTATAGGTAATCAAGCGGATAATTTTTCTGTTGGAGCTAATTTAGCAATGATCATGATGATGGCTGCTGAGCAAGATTGGTGGGAATTGAATATGGCAATTAAGACATTTCAAGATACCATGATGAAAGTTCGTTATTCTGCAATTCCTGTTGTTGTTGCTCCTCATGGAATGGCTCTTGGAGGAGGATGCGAAATAACAATGCATGCAGATAAGGTTGTTGCAGCAGCAGAAACTTACATTGGTTTAGTAGAAGTTGGTGTTGGTCTTATCCCAGGTGGAGGTGGATCTAAAGAGTTTGCTTTACGTGCTGCAAAACATATGCTAGCAGATGATGTAAAAACAAATCATTTACGAGAAGCTTTCATGAATATAGCAATGGCAAAAGTCGCAACTTCTGCTTATGAAGCTAAAAAAATGGGAATTATAAGAGATCAAGATATCATTGTTGTAAATAGAGATCGTCAAATAGCTGAAGCAAAAAAACATGCTATTATTCTATCTGAATCTGGGTATACTCAGCCTATACGACAAAAAGTAAAAGTTCTTGGACGTGAAGCTCAAGGAATGTTTTATGTAGGTACAGATCAATTAGTAGCTGGTCATTATGCTTCTGATCACGATCGATTAATTGCTAATAAATTAGGTTATGTAATGACTGGAGGAAATTTATCTGAGTCTACAGAAGTTTCAGAACAATATTTATTGGATTTAGAAAGAGAGGTTTTCTTATCACTTTGTGGAGAAAGAAAAACGTTAGAACGTATTCAATACATGTTAAAAACAGGAAGACCATTACGTAATTAAAATTTAGAAGTTAGATTTTAGAAATTAGAATTGAGATGCATAAAATAGAGGATTTAATAATTTGGAAAAAGTCAATTGAATTAGCTAAACAAGTTTATTTGATTTGTGAAAAATTACCTCAAGATGAAAAATTCGGATTAATTAGTCATATAAAAAGATCTGTAATTTCAATATCATCGAATATAGCAGAGGGTGCAGGAAGAAATTCTAATAGAGAATTTATTCATTTTTTATCAATAACAAATGGTTCTTCTTATGAATTAATGACACAGATAATTTTATGTATAGAATTGGATATTTTAAAAAAATCAGATACTGAAAAAGTAATTAATTTAATAAATGAAATTCAGAAAATGAATTATGTTTTTCAACAAAAATTGAAGTCTAATATCTAAAATCTGTTATCTAAAATCTAAAAAAAAGTAAAAAAAACATGAAACAAGCATATATTGTTACAGGATACAGAACAGCAGTAGGAAAAGCTCCAAAAGGAACTTTACGTTTTACTCGTCCAGATGAAATGGCTGCAACAGTTCTAAAAAGATTGATGGAAGATTATCCGTCATTAGATCCAGCACGAATAGATGATTTAATCGTTGGTTGTGCAATGCCAGAGGCTGAACAAGGTTTAAATATGGCAAGGTTAATCTCATTAATGGGATTATCAACAGACAAAGTTCCAGGAGTTACAGTAAATCGTTACTGTGCATCAGGTTCTGAAGCAATTGCATTAGCAGCTGCAAAAATTAGAACAGGAATGGCTGAATGCATTATAGCTGGTGGCGCAGAATCTATGTCTTATATTCCAATGGGAGGTTATAAACCAATTCCAGAAACAGATTTAGCAAAAGAACATCCAGATTATTATTGGGGAATGGGATTAACTGCAGAAGCAGTCGCAAATGAGTTTAAAGTTTCTAGAGAAGACCAAGATCAATTCGCTTTTAATTCTCATCAAAAAGCATTAAAAGCATTAGCAGAGGGTAAATTTAATTCTCAAATTGTTCCGTTGGATGTTGAATACAATTTCTTAGATGGAAATGAAAAAATTCAAACTAAGAAAATAACTTTTAAACAAGATGAAGGTCCAAGACCAGATACATCAATGGAAGGTTTAGCTAAATTACGTCCTGTTTTTGCTCAAGGTGGTTCTGTTACAGCGGGTAATTCTTCTCAAATGTCTGATGGTGCTGCTTTTGTAATGGTAATGTCAGAAGATTTAGTTAAAGAATTAGGTTTAGAGCCTATTGCTCGTTTAGCAGCCTATTCAACTGTAGGTTTAGCTCCTAGAATTATGGGAATGGGACCATTGTATGCAATACCAAAAGCATTAGAACAAGCAGGGTTGAAACAAGCAGATATTGATTTATTTGAGTTGAATGAAGCATTTGCATCTCAATCTGTTGCAATTATGCGAGAACTTAACTTAAATCCAGATATCGTTAATGTTAATGGTGGAGCTATTGCACTAGGTCATCCACTTGGTTGTTCGGGTACAAAATTAACAGTTCAATTATTGCACGAAATGGAAGCACGAAAAGCGAAGTATGGAATTGTAACCATGTGTGTTGGTACTGGACAAGGAGCAGCTTCGGTATTTGAATATTTAAAATAAAAATTTATAAGAAAAAATAAATAATTAAGAGTTGGTCTTTTTAGATTAATCTTAAAAAAAGAAATCAAAACAACAAAAAAAATTATTACAATGTCATCAAATCAAAATAGATTAATAGGAGGTGAGTTTTTAGTTAAAAATGCATCTTACAACGATATTTTTACGTTCGAAGATTTATCTGAAGAACAAAAAATGATTATGGAATCTGCAAAGGAATTCATAGATAAAGAAGTTGTGCCTAATAAGCATAGAATCGAGAAAAAAGATTACGCATTAATTGAAGAATTAATGAAAAAAATCGGTGAATTAGGTTTACTTGGTGTTTCTGTTCCTGAAGAATATGGAGGATTAGGAATGAGTTTTTCTACAACAATGCTTGTTTGTGATTATATTTCTGGTGCTACAGGTTCATTAGCAACTGCATTTGGAGCTCATACTGGAATTGGAACAATGCCAATTACATTATATGGTACTGAGGAACAAAAACAAAAATATTTACCAAAATTAGCTACAGGAGAATGGTTTTCATCTTATTGTTTAACAGAACCAGACGCTGGTTCTGATGCTAATTCTGGTAAAACTAAAGCAGTTTTGTCAGATGATGGTAAAGAGTATATCATCACAGGACAAAAAATGTGGATAACAAATGCTGGTTTTGCAGATTTATTTATTGTTTTTGCTCGTATTGATGATGATAAAAATATTACTGGTTTTATTGTAGAAAAAGACAAAGCTGGTGAAGGTTTTTCATTAGGAGAAGAAGAGGATAAATTAGGAATAGTTTCTTCATCTACTCGTCAAGTATTTTTCAATAAAGTTCGTGTACCTGTAGAAAATCTTTTAGGAGAAAGAAATGGAGGGTTTAAAATTGCTATGAATGCTTTAAATGTAGGTCGTATAAAATTAGGTTCGGCTTGTTTAGATGCTCAACGACGAATTTTAGATAATTCATTGCAATATGCAGCAGAACGTAAACAGTTCAATACTTCTATTAATACATTTGGTGCTATAAAAGAAAAATTAGCTGATATGGCTGTTTCTACTTTTACATCAGAGGCCGGATCTTATAGAGCAGCAAAAGATGTAGAAGATGCAATTGCTGATAATATAGCTGCAGGTATGTCTCATGCAGATGCAGAATTAAAAGGGATAGAAGAGTATGCAATAGAAGCTTCTATATTAAAAGTATGGATTTCTGATGCAACTCAAGTAGTTTCTGATCAAGGTATTCAAATTTACGGAGGTATGGGATATTCTAAAGATATGCCAATGGAAGCTGCTTGGAGAGATGCACGTATCTCTAGAATTTATGAAGGAACAAATGAGATTAATACATTATTATGTATTTCTATGCTTGTAAAAAGAGCTTTCAAAGGTAAATTAGATTTAATGTCTCCGGCCAGAAATGTTGCTGAGGAATTAATGTCAATCCCATCATTTGATGTTCCAGATTATTCTGAATTATTTGCTCAAGAAAAAGAGATTATTGAAAATCTTAAAAAAGCATTTTTCATGGTTGCTGGAGCTGCATTACAAAAATTTGGAGCTGAGTTAGAAAAACATCAACAATTAATTATTGCAACTTCTCATATTATGCAAGAAATATATATGGTAGAATCTGCAATGCTTCGTGCAGAAAAAATTGCAAGTGTAAAAGGTATTGAGGCTGCAAAATATGCTGTTAAATTAGTAGAATTACAATTGTTTAAATCGGTAGAAATTGTAAAAACAGAAGCTACAAAAGCAATTATTTCTTTTGCAGAAGGAGACGAACAAAGAATGATGTTATCAGGAATTAGAAGATTTACTCGTTACAACGAATATCCAAACGTTGTTAATTTAAAAACTGATGTTGCTGATTTTATTATTAAACAAAATAAATATACATTTTAATAATATTTAATTTATTGATTTGTAGTTTGGTACACTATTTGTTTAAGTAGGGAGGAACGGTACTAATTTATGAATTAGTGGAGTTTTCATGGTACTTAAAGTTTTAGTAGAGAAAAAAAACCTTAGTTGTTTACAACTAAGGTTTTTTAATGGTTAAAAATCTTCTTTTTACTCATTAAAAATAAGTATATAAAAAAGTTTTATTTATTGAAAATCATTTAATTATATTTAAATTTATATCATAGTATTAACCCTTAAATATATTATTATGATTAATGCAGCAATTCTAACATTCACTATGTTTCTAACATTTTGTATTATGTGTATAGTAAAGTTGGATGAATTGAAAAAAATAAAGAAAAATTAAATATTCACAAAGCATTTAATTTATTATTCATTATAATAATGTGTGTTTTTATAAGGTTTTAAATATTTGTTATACTAGATGGTTATTTGTTAATACATATCAATTTTTTTGATATGCATTTTTTTGTACTATTTTTATATATAAAATTTATAAATTAATCCATGAAAAAAATAGTTGTAATAACAGGAGCTGGAATCAGTGCAGAAAGTGGAATCTCTACTTTCAGAGATGCAAATGGCTTGTGGGAGAATCATGATATTATGGAAGTTGCATCTATTTCTGGTTATTATAAAAATCCACAATTAGTTCAAGATTTTTACAATAAAAGACGTCAACAGTTGTTTGATGTTTATCCGAATAGGGCACATTTATTTTTAAAAGAATTAGAACAATATTTTAATATAACTATCATTACTCAAAATGTTGATGATTTACATGAAAGAGCAAAATCATCTCATATCATTCACTTGCATGGAGAATTAAGAAAAGCAAGAAGTGAACAAAATGAAAATATTGTTATTGATTGGGATAAAGATATAAAAATAGGAGATAAAGCAGCAGACGGAAATCAATTACGCCCACATATTGTTTGGTTTGGCGAAATGGTTCCTATGATGGACAGTGCAATAAATGAGGTAAAAACAGCAGATATATTACTTGTTGTAGGAACTTCAATGCAGGTTTACCCAGCAGCTTCACTTATTGATTATGTAAAACATAATACACCAATTGTCTATATAGATCCAAGTGATTCTTTTCAGTCAAATTCTATAATTCATATCAAGAAAAATGCAACTGAAGCTATAGATGATATAAAAAAAATATTAGAATTATAATTTTGGGGCAATCCCTTCGGTCACGCTTTTCATTACAATCTTTTCTGATTGTTCATCAAATTGATGCTGAAATGAACAATCAGAAAAGGATTTTCATTGCAATCGTTATTGCATTTTATTGTAAAACTTCTCGTTGTTTATTTTTACTTGTTTTCTGAGCTAAAAATACACCTGATAAAATCATTACAAATCCTACCAAATGCATCCATGTTATTTTTTCTCCAACCATAAATCCCCAAAAAACAGAGATAATAGGCATCAAATAAGTTACCATAGAAGAAAAAATAGTTCCTGTAACTTGAATTAATCGATAGAATAAAATCATAGCTAAAGCTGTTCCTATTAATCCTAATATAGCTACAAAACCAAGACTTTTTAATTGTTCAGTAGTTCCTTCAAATGTTTCAAAAAAACCAGATAAAAATAATATAGCAATTGCAGGTAATAACCAAATAGTAAATAAAGCAGATGATAATTGGAATGATGGAACATCATTCAAATAACGAGTCAAAATTAAACTATTCAATCCGTATAACGCTGTTGCAAGTACAATCAATAAACAATGAGGAATACTATTTTCTCCAGAAAAACCATCGCCACTAATTAATAATACAGCTCCAAAAAAACCAATCAACGCACCAATTACTTGATTTTGGGTACCTCTTATGTTAAAAAATAATGCACCAAATAATAAAATAAATAATGGAACTAAAGAGTCCAAAATTCCAGCCATAGAACTAGAAACATGTGTTTGAGCCATTGGAAATAAAAACATCGGGATAAAATTTCCACAAAATCCAGCTAAAGCAACGTATTTCAATTTATTTTTTGGAATTTTAAATAAACTAGGAATTCCCCATATAGCCAAAACAGTACCTGCAATAGATAATCGTAATGCTCCAACTTGGTACGGAGTATAAGAAACTAATCCTTGTTTTATAAGAATAAAAGAACTTCCCCACGTAAGTGCTAAAATCCCAAGAATTACCCAATATTTAAACTCTATTTTCATGTGTTAATTTTCAGCAAAGATGCAAAAGTTTAAGTGAAAAAAAAACTAAAAAAACTACTTACAAAAACAATCATTTGTATGGTCATTTACCATTCCAACTGCCTGCATATAAGCATATATTGTTGTAGAACCAAAAAACTTGAATCCTCGTTTTTTTAAATCTTTTGCAATTTGGTCAGAAATAATTGTTGTTGCAGGGACATCTTTTATAGAATCCCAATTGTTTTCTATTGGTTCATTATTTACATAATTCCATATAAAATTCGAAAAAGAACCAAATTCTTTTTGAATAGCAATAAATAATTTTGCATTATTTATTGCAGCAACTATTTTTCCTCTATGTCTTATAATTCCTTCGTTTTCTAGTAGTTTATTTATTATATTTTCATTATAATTTGCTACTTTTTTTACGTCGAAATTATCAAATGCTTCTTTGAAAGCTTCTCTTTTTTTAAGAATTGTATACCAACTCAATCCAGCCTGAAAGGATTCTAAAACTAAAAACTCAAATAAAGTTTTGTCATCTTTTGTGGGTTTTCCCCATTCATTATCATGATAATCAATGTATAATTGGTCTTTATTCACCCAAGCACAACGTGTTTTCATCATTTTATAGTGTTTTTAAAGCGTCTTCTATTGTGTAAAGAGGAAGTTTACAGGTATTATTTTCACAAATATATATTGATGTTTTACTTTCTATCAATCTATTTTTTGTTAATTCTAAATCTTCTTTTTTACTACCTATAAATATAGCATTAGGAATATAATTATTTTGTATTTTTTTTATGTAATCTTTATTTTCATTTCCAACGACAACAATTTCTTTAAATGGAAAAGTGAAATTTAAATATAAGTTAATCCAATTAGCAAAACCACTTGGATGATTTTCTATTTTATCATCAATATTAACTAACATTTGTTCTGCTTGTTTTATATAATCATCATTGTTTAAAATTTTACCCAATCTGAATAAATTATTTGCCATAATAGAATTTGAAGATGAAATAACATTATCATAAATTTCAAAAGTTTCATTCACTAGTGGCGTGTCATAATGAGATTTATAAGCAAACATTTTATTTTTATAATTATAAAATTGATTAAATATTTCTTCTGTAATTATTTGTGCAGTTTCAAGATAGTTTATCTTAGTTGTTGTTTCGTATAATTTTATTAAAGCTTCTACAGTTAAAGCATAGTCATCAAGAAAACCAGGAATAGTTGTTTGATTATCTTTGTAATTTCTGAAAAGAATTTCTCCATTCCATTGATTTTCTAAAATAAAATTTATACAATTTTCAGCTAAATCTAAATAAGTACTTTTTTCTACAGCTTGATAAGCATCACATAAACCAATAATAGTAATAGAGTTCCAGCACGTTAGAATTTTTTCATCTCGATGAGGTTTAATTCTTTGGTTTCGAGCATTATTTAATTCTTGTTTCCATTGTTTAATTTTAGAATTTAAACTTTCAATAGAAATATTATTTGTTTTACAGAAATCTTCATCATCGGTTAATCGCATTAAAATGTTTTTAGAGTCTTCCCATTCTCCAAAAGCATTTACATTATAATATTTAGAAAATAAATTATATTCTTCTTTCAGTATATTTTCTAATTCGTCGCTTGTCCAAACGTAATACTTACCTTCTTCTCCTTCAGAATCTGCATCTATTGCAGCATAAAAAGCATTTTCAGGCGAAAGCATTTCATCTTTTAACCAATTTACAGTTTCATTAATAATGTTTTTATATTCTTGTTCCCCATAAATTTTATATCCATTAGCATATAAAGAAAGTAATTGACCATTATCATAAAGCATTTTCTCAAAATGGGGAACTTTCCAATAAGCATCCACAGAATAACGAGAAAATCCACCTTTTATCTGGTCGTATATTCCTCCAAATGCCATTCTATCTAAAGTTATTTTAGTTTGTATTAAACAATTTTCGTCTTTATTTTGTAATCCATAACGTAAAATAGTTTGCCAAGCATTTGGTAACATAAATTTTGGAGCACGGTTAAATCCTCCCCATTCATCATCAAATTGTTGTTGCCAGAATGAAAATGTATCTTCAATCATATTTTTAGAAAAATTAGAATCATTTTTTAATTCAATTTTCTCCATTTCGTTCAAACCATTTGCGATGGAATCTACATATTCCATTGTTTTAGCTTGATTCTTATGATACATTTGTTGAATATTATCCAATAATTCTATCCATTGCTCTTTTGGGAAATATGTACCTCCATAAAATGGTTTTCCATTTGGCAAAGCAAAAACATTTAGAGGCCAACCTCCAGATTGATGGATGAGTTGTACAACATTCATATAAAGAGCATCTAAATCTGGTCGTTCTTCTCGATCAATTTTTATACAAACAAAATAATTATTCATTATTTCTGCAACTTCATCAACTTCAAAAGATTGTTTTTCCATTACATGGCACCAATGACAGGCCGAATATCCAATAGAAATTAATAAAGGTTTATTCTCTTGTTTTGCATATTCTAGTACTTCATCGTTCCAACTTTGCCACCAAACAGGATTGTTTTTGTGTTGTTGTAAATATGGGCTTGTTGCTGTTTTTAAATTATTTTGTTTGTAATTCACTTGATTATTTTTAGAAAAATAAATTTCGTTTAATTTATTGTGGATTAAAAATTATATTTTTAGTAAAAATACTATAATATGAATATTTACGAATACATTTCTATCGGAGCATATTTGATGATGATGATAGGAATAGGAATTTACTCTTACAGGAAATCTACAAGTGATTCCGAAGGTTTCTTAATTGGAGGGAGAAAAATGGGAGCTGCTGTTACAGCACTTTCAGCAGGAGCTGCAGATATGAGCGGTTGGTTGTTAATGGGATTGCCAGGAGCAATGTATTTTACAGGGCTTTCTAGTGCTTGGATTGCAATAGGATTAACATTGGGTTGTTACTTAAATTATGTATTTGTTGCACCTCGATTACGTGTTTATACAGAAGTAGCTCAAAACTCTATTACTTTACCTGTATTCTTCGAAAATCGTTTTAAAGATAAAACTCGCTTACTTCGAATAGTTTCATCTATACTAATTTTAATATTTTTTACATTATATACATCTACAGGAATGGTTTCTGGTGGTAAGTTATTTGAATCTGCATTTGGTTTAGATTATATGACTGGATTATTAGTAACAAGTTTAGTTGTTGTTTTTTATACTTTTCTTGGAGGATTTCTTGCTGTTAGTTTAACAGATTTTGTTCAAGGAACGATAATGGTTTTAGCATTAGTTATTGTTCCCATAGTTGCTGTATCAGAAATTGGAGGAGTAGGAGAAACAGTTTCTTTAATTAATCAAAAAGGCACAAATTATTTAGATCTATTTAGAGGAACAACAACTGTTAGTATAATTTCTTTGATGGCTTGGGGATTAGGATATTGTGGACAACCACATATTTTAGTTCGTTTTATGGCAATTGATAAAGTTTCTGATCTAAAAAAAGCAAAAAGGATTGGAATTACTTGGATGATTTTTACTGTTGGAGGAGCTTTATTAGTAGGATTGATAGGAATTGCTTATCTATTAAAATTTGATCATTCAACAATGAATATTTTTGATCATTCTAAAACAGAAGCTGAAACAGTTTTTATTTATTTCTCAAGAATATTATTTCATCCATTAATTGGTGGCTTTTTGTTATCTGCAATTTTAGCTGCTGTAATGAGTACTATTTCATCTCAACTTTTAGTTACATCAAGCTCTTTAACAGAGGATATATATAAAGCTTTTTTAAATAAGAAAGCTAGCGATAAACAATTATTAATTGTTAGTAGATTATCAGTTTTAATTGTAGCAATAATAGCAGTTTTATTGTCTTTAAATCCAAATGATTCTATTTTGAATTTAGTTGGAAATGCTTGGGCTGGTTTTGGTGCTGGTTTTGGTCCAATAATTATATTTTCTTTATTCTGGAAAAAGACATCTTGGCAAGGTGCTTTAGCAGGTATGTTAACTGGAGGTATTGTTGTTTTATTATGGGTGTATACAAATCATCCATATAAAGATTGGTACGAGATTATTCCTGGTTTTGCATCATCAATTATTGCAATTGTAATAGTATCTTTATTGACACAAAAATCAAACAAACAAATAGATCAAGAATTTGAAGAAGTTAAATCAATTTTAAAAAATGATTAATCTTTAAGAAAAACTTATAATTTTTGTTGATAATTTCCTTTCTTTAGAATAATTAAAAAAGGGAGATTTCTTTGTATATTTGTATCGTTTGGTTAAAAAATAATCAAAAATATAAATCAATTTATACTAAAAAATGACTGATATTATCCAATTATTACCAGATCATGTAGCTAATCAAATCGCTGCAGGAGAAGTTGTTCAAAGACCTGCTTCTGTGATAAAAGAGTTGATTGAAAATGCAGTAGATTCTGGTGCAACTTCTATCCAAGTTATAGTTAAGGATGCTGGTAGAAGCCTAGTTCAAGTAATTGATAATGGTTGTGGGATGAGTGTTACAGATACCAGAATGGCATTTGAACGTCATGCAACTTCTAAAATTAGAACGACAGAAGATATATATAATATCCATACTAAAGGTTTTCGTGGAGAGGCTTTAGCGTCTATTGCTGCCGTAGCACAGATAGAAACTAAAACAAGAAAGGAAGAGGATGAGGTTGGTACACAATTAATAATAGAAGGTGGAGAAGTTAAAGGTCAAGATCCTGTTGTTTGTCCTATAGGAACTTCTATTTCTGTTAAAAATTTATTTTTTAATGTTCCAGCTCGAAGAAATTTTTTAAAGTCGAATCAAGTAGAATTTCGTCATATTCAAGATGAATTTCAACGAGTAGCAATGGCTCATGAAAACATTAGTTTCTTTTTACATCACAATGATTCAGAAATTTATCACCTTAAAGCAGGAAATTTAAAACAAAGAATTTCTCAGATCTTTGGTAAAAAACTGAGTTCACAAATTATATCTGTTGAAGAAGATACTGAGATTGTAAAAATAAAAGGATTTGTTGGTAAACCAGATGCAGCAAAAAAATCAAGAGGAGAACAGTTTTTCTTTGTCAATAATCGTTTTATAAAAAGCGGATATTTACATAATGCAATTGTTAATGCATTCGAAAGTTTATTACCTTCAGGTTATAATCCTTCATATTTTTTGTATTTGGATATAGATCCTTCTAAAATTGATATTAATATTCATCCAACAAAAACAGAAATAAAGTTTGAAGATGAAGCATTAATTTTTACGATTTTAAGAGCAGCTGTAAAACATGCTTTAGGACAGTTTAATGTAACTCCATCTTTGGATTTTGAACAAGATCCTAACTGGGCTTTTATACCTTCTGCTTCTGAAGAAGATGAAATTAAAATGCCAGAAATTTCTGTTGATTCTAGTTTCAATCCTTTTGAACATCATCAATCTAGAGCTCCAAAACCTTCGGATATAAAAGCTAACTTTGATTTTTATAATGATGCTGTAGAATTAGAAATAGAAAATAATCATGCTCATCAATTATTTGAATCTGAAGAAATACAACCAGATAAATTTGAAGTTATTCAATGGATGAATCAATTTTTAGTTGTAGAATACAGAGGTGAACTTTTGATTATTGATCAACATAGAGCTCATCAAAAAATATTATTTGAAAAATTTGTACGTTCTAATCATGAAAATGCTTTGGTTCAACAAATGTTATTTCCTATAGAAATAGAGTTATCTCCAAATGATAGACAAAAATTAATTAATGTAGAAAGTCAATTAATTAGTTTTGGTTTTGATATTTCATTGGATGAAGAAGTAATACAAATTAATGCAATTCCGGTTGATGTACAGCAAGAAGATGTTGTTTCTGTATTTATGGATTTTATTGAAGAATTAGATTATCATGATACGATAGAATTGAACCAAACTTTTGCAAAAGTTTTAGCTAAAAATGCAGCAGTAAAAAAAGGAATAGGTTTAAAAGTTGAACAAATGCAGACATTAGTGGAAGAATTATTAAAGTTACCAAATCCAAATTTTACACCTTACGGACGTCCAATTTTTGTTCAAGTAAATACAGATGATATCAAAAAAACATTAGATTAAAATTATATGAGACAATCAATACCACCAATTACTAAAAATTTAATCATTATTAATGTTTTATTCTATTTAGCGAGTATCGTATTTAGTGTAAAAGGAATTGATTTGAGTGTTTTTTTAGGGGCTTTTTATCCTGAATCTCCTAATTTTAAATTTTGGCAGATTTTAACGCATATGTTTATGCATGCAAGTTTTCCAGAAATTTCACACATACTATTCAATATGTTTGCACTTTGGATGTTTGGATCTGTAGTAGAATATACTTTTGGACCTAAAAGGTTTTTAACACTTTATTTTTTAGCGGGTTTAGCAGGTTTTTTATTGTTTAATTTAACAAACTATTTTCAAGTAGAACAACTTAAAGAAATAGTACATTCACAAGGAATATCTGTTCAAGAATTATATAATTATTCAAAATTGAATTTCCAAGGAGTTTTATATAATTTACCTGAAAATTTCAGATCATCTGAACAAGGGATTGAGCTTATAAATGCATATAGAACTCCAATGGTTGGTGCATCAGGTGCTATTTATGGATTATTATTAGCTTTTGCAGTTTTATATCCTGATGAAAAATTAATGTTAATATTTTTCCCTGTTCCAATAAAAGCAAAATATTTCATTCCACTAATGGTATTAGCAGAATTTTACATGGGTTACAAAAACATAGGTAATATTGCTCATTTTGCTCATTTGGGTGGAGGGATAGTAGGTTTTATTTTGGCAAGATATTGGAAAAAGAATTTATATAGAAGAAACTAATCAATGGCAAAAAATATTGTAGACGAATTAAAAATAAAATACTCATCGGGAGATAGTGTAATTAAATTAATATACATTAATGTAGTTATATTTTTCACATTATTGATTGTAGATTTTTTAATCAAAACGATAGGATTAACATATTACACAACTACCGATTTTTTTGCATTAGCATCAGCTCAAGAATTAATATATAAACCATGGCAATTATTTACTTATTCATGGTTACATGGTAGTTTATTACATTTAATAATGAATATGATTTTTCTTTATTTTGTTGGACAATTATTTTTACAACAGTTTCAAAATAAAAATCTTATTACATTTTATATTTTCGGCGGTATTGTTGGAGGTTTATTTTTTATATTATTTCAATCAGTATTTAATTATTATCACTTATTAGTTGGTGCTTCAGCATCAATTTATGCATTATTTTTTGCACTGATATCCTATAATCCTAAAATGCCAGTACGATTGATGTTTGTACCTTCATCATTTCCATTACAATATGTTGGTTATCTTTTTATAGCTTTTGATGTTTATAATATTATTATAAATAATAATGCAGGAGGAAGTATTTCTCATCTTGGAGGAGCTTTTTTTGGTTATCTTTATATGAAACAATTTGAAAAAGGGAATGATTTTTTAGGTAACTTTATTTTTAAGATTGAAAATCTTTTCAAGAAGACAGAAAATAAATCTACTTTTAAAACGTATAAAAATAAATCATCAGATTTTTCTAGTACAAGTGTACCTAAAAATGATTATGATTACAATCATCAAAAGATAGAGAAACAAAAGAAAATTGACAATATTCTTGATAAAATTTCACGATCAGGTTATGAAAGTTTATCAAAAGAAGAAAAAGATTTTCTTTTTAAAGAAGGAAGGTAGTACATGGGATTTAGCAATAAGTTTAAATTAAATTATTTTAATCGATTAATATTAACAATAAATAGATCGGAAGAGCG
>DJDD01000026.1 GCA_002430925.1 Flavobacteriales bacterium UBA5933 | reverse complement strand
TTTGTTAATAAAATAAACAAAGTGCACAACAGGTAAATTATAATATATAATATCCCAGTTTTTAATAAAAACTGGGATATTTGTTTTACATATTGATTATATTTAATGATGGAGATTGAACAAATTTTAAGTAATATATCTTTACTTTCTAAAAAATCTATTGAATTGATAAAAAGTAAGATAAGATTAATTACTTTATCTAAAGGTTCAATATTGTTTGATACTAAAAGAGTCGAAACAAAGGTTTATTTTATAAAAAAAGGAATTGCCAGAGCTTATACTTTAGATAAAGAAAATGAAATAACTTTTTGGTTTGGACAAGAAGGAGATTTTATTATTTCTATTAGAAGTTATGTAGAAAATAAACCAAGCTATGAAATTGTAGAATTATTAGAGGATTGTGAGCTTTATGAAATAAACACAAAAGATTTATATAATCTTTATAATTTTAATTTAGAATTTTCTAATTGGGGTAGAAAACTTACAGAGAAGGATTTAATGAGAACAGAAGAAATTTTTATATCTCATAAATCTAAATCTGCAACAGAGCGATATCAAAAATTATTAAAAGATAATCCAAGTTTAATCAATCGTGTGCAATTAGGTTACATTGCATCTTATCTAGGTATTTCTCAAGTTACGTTAAGTAGAATTAGAGCAGAGATTTAATTTTTTAACATATGTAAAAAGAAAATATAATTATTAGGATGATCTTTGTAAAAAATATTTAAAATAATGAATTGGATTTTATTAATTATTGCTGGTTTATTTGAAGTAGGCTTTACATCATCATTAGGAAAAGCTAAAGAATCTACAGGATCTACTATGTATTTGTGGTATGGTTGTTTTATTTTGTGTTTATTCTCTAGTATGTTTTTATTAATGAAAGCAATAAAAACAATTCCATTAGGAACAGCTTATGGTGTATGGACAGGAATAGGAGCTGTAGGTACAGTAATTGTAGGTATTTTAGTATTCAAAGAAGTAGCTAGCTTTTGGAGATTATTTTTTATTTTTACTTTGATAGGATCTATTGTAGGACTTAAAATGGTTTCAAATTAATATAAAAACAAAAACTCCGATTTAAAATCTTAAATCGGAGTTTTTTGGGAAAAATTATATAGAAATTGATTCTGTTGTTTTTTCATGTATAGTAGATGCTCTACCAGATGGATCTTCATTTTCCTGCCATTTCGGAATCCATTTTTTTACTGTTTCTGCTGCAGAGTCACTAGGGAAATGTTTCGCAAATATTTTTCTCATATACATTGCCTCTTTAGAAGTAGGAGTGTTGATTGGAAATAACTCTGCTGCTTTTTCCATTTCTTCATCTGTGATTTGCTTTGCACAATAATCAACCAAGTCATCAATCCAAGAATAACCTACACCATCAGAAAATTGTTCTTTTTGACGCCATAATATATGCTCTGGTAACCAAGGTGATTGTTTGTCATCAAAAGCTTTACGTAGAATATGTTTTTCTATTTTACCTTCAGCTCTATTAGGACGTTTTGCATCAGCTTCAATTTTCATAGCAACATCTAAAAAGTTTCTATCTAAGAAAGGAACACGAGCTTCTAAAGCCCAAGCCATTGTAGATTTATCTGCTCGTAAACAGTCAGCTGTACTTAATAATTTTACACGACGAATTGTCTCTTTTTGAAATTCTTCATCACTTGGGGCATTGTGGAAATATAAATAACCTCCAAATATTTCATCAGCTCCTTCTCCAGATAAAACAACCTTAATTCCCATATCTGTAATATGTTTAGACATGATATACATTGGAGTAGAAGCACGGATAGATGTAACATCGTATGTTTCTAAATGCCAAACTAATTTATCTATAATTGCTAAACCTTCTTCAAAAGAAAAATGAATCGCATGGTGTTTTGTTCCTATAAAATCTGCAACTTCTTTTGCTGCAATAATATCTGGTGCTGTTTCATCAAGACCAATAGAGAATGAATGTAATTCTTTACCTTCTTCTTTTAATAATCTAGATGTAATTGACGAAACAAGGGAACTGTCTAATCCACCAGAAAGAAGAACACCAACAGGTACATCACTCATTAGTCGTTTCTTAGTAGCATCTATCAAGCTGTCTCTTAATACTTCTAAATCTAATTGATCAGTACATTTTTTATCATCTTCCCATTCTGGCTGATAGTATTTTACAAAACCTGTTTCTTTAGTAAAATAATGTCCAGGAGGAAATGCTTCTAATTTTTCAACTTGATCTTCAATTACTTTTAATTCTGATGAAAAATAGTAAGCTCCAGATTTATCTTGTCCATAGTATAATGGTTTTACTCCAATAGGATCACGAGCAACCATAAATTTGTCACCATCCATTACGATAAATCCAAATACACCATCTAATAAGTTACAAAAATCTGTACCATATTTTTCATATAATTTTACAATAACCTCACTATCACATTTTGTAGCAAAAGAATAATCTTTTAATTCTGTTGCTTTCAATTTCATGTGGTTGTAAATTTCTCCATTGTGAACTACATAGGCATTATTTGTTCCTTTTATTGGTTGTTTACCAGTTTTTAA
>DJDD01000138.1 GCA_002430925.1 Flavobacteriales bacterium UBA5933 | reverse complement strand
TGAGACAGCCTCTTTTATTTTATTAATAATGTAATTCTATTATTCTATAAAATTATTTTTCTCCGTTAAGAACTCTATTCATCTGTTCTTTATCTAATTGACCTTCCCAGTTAGAAACTACAACTGTAGCAACACCATTTCCAATAACATTTGTTAAAGCTCTACATTCTGACATAAATTTATCAATACCTAAAATTAAAGTCATACCTGCAATTGGAATATCTGGAACTACGGCTAATGTTGCAGCTAATGTAATGAATCCTGCTCCTGTAACACCTGCAGCACCTTTAGAACTAAGGATAGCTACACCTAATAATGTTGCCATTTGAGTAGCACTTAAATCTATATTACAAGCTTGTGCAATGAATAAAGCAGATAGAGTCATGTATATATTTGTTCCGTCTAAGTTAAAAGAATAACCCGTTGGAATTACTAAACCTACAACACTCTTTTCACATCCCATGTTTGTAAGCTTACTCATCATTCCTGGAAGTGCAGGTTCAGAAGAACTTGTTCCTAATACTAAGAAAACTTCCTCTTTGATATAAGCAATGAATTTGAAAATATTAAATCCATTTAATTTTGCTACAAATCCTAAGATTACTGATATAAATATAAAAGATGTAAAGTAAAAAGTTAAGACTAATCCAAACAAGTTTTTTAAAGATTCTATACCAAATTTACCAATAGTAAATGCTATAGCACCAAAAGCACCAATTGGAGCTAATTTCATTAAGATTGCAACAATTTTAAATACTGGAATCATACAAGCATTTAAAAATTCTGTTACTGGTTTACTTTTCTCTCCTGTAAGAGCTAGACCAACTCCAAATAAGATAGCCACAAATAAAACTTGAAGAATAATATCTCCAACTAAAGGTTGAAAAAGTGAATCAGGAATGATATTAAAAACAAACGATTTTAAATCACTTTCCTCGGCAGCTTTCACGTACTTAGATATTTGAGAAGAATCTAAAGTGGCAGGATCTATATTCAATCCTTTTCCTGGCTGAATAAAGTGACTAACTATTAATCCGACAACTAAAGCTAAAGTAGAAAAGAAAATAAAATAACTAAATGCCTTTCCTGCTACACGCCCAACTTTTTTAAGATCATTCATCCCAGCAATACCTGTAGAAACAGTTAAAAATATAACTGGAGAAATAACCATTTTTATTAATTTTATAAATCCATCACCAAGAGGTTGCATTTTTTCTCCTGTTTCTGGATAATAATACCCTAAAGCGACTCCTAAAGCGATTGCGAAGATCACTTGTACATACAACAATTGATAAAACTTTTTAGGTTTTTTCTCTTGTGTTTCTTCTAAATTGATATGCATTATGTGGTTTTTTTATACCTCCCAAATATATAAATCTTTTGAAAAAATAACTGTTATTAATCATTTTATTTAAACATATTCATTAATTCACTAAAATGTGTATATTTTTTATATAAATTGAAAATTATAAGTTAATTTCTATCATAAATCAGCATTTATGAAACTTTATATATAAATAAATCATAATGGAATAAAAAAATATAGTATTACTATTTTTTAAACGCCCTAAAATAGAACGAAAACTTTACGAAAATTCTTAAAAATTATACCTTACTTTACAATAGATTAATTATTATTGATTATTCAATATCAGTTTTAATTAATCTTAGTATAACAAAAAAAATCAAAAATTATGTCAACAGCAAAAACAGCAAAAGAATCTTTTTCTGTCATGACCAATCTTGTTTTACCAAGTGAAACAAATAATTTAGGTAATATGTTTGGTGGAGAATTATTAGCTTCTATGGATAGAATTTCTTCTATTTCTGCAAAAATGCATGGAGGAAGTTTCTTAGTCGTTACTGCAAGTGTTAATCACGTTGCATTTAATATTCCTATTCCAATGGGAAGCACCGTTAAGCTTGAATCGAAAGTTACAAGAGCTTTCAACTCTTCAATGGAAGTGTATGTTGATGTTTTTGTCTATGATTATGAAAACAGTTGTTATAATCAAACAAATACAGGTATTTATACGTTTGTTGCTGTTGATAAAGAAAATAAACCTGTAAAAGTACCTGAATTGATTCCTGAAACAGAACAAGAAATAGAGCGTTATGAAGGCGCGTTGAGAAGAAAACAATTAAGTTTGGTTTTATCTGGACGAATGAAACCTGAAGATGCAACTGAATTAAAATCTTTATTTATAAAATAGAAAAAATCTGCCCGTTGGGCAGATTTTTTTTGACATAAATACAATTCAATAACTAATTAGCTATTTTTTCAGTCAGGTTATTTTCGGTTTTAGAATAGGTTTTTCTTAATTCTTGTGCTGCAGCAACCATTGCGATCAAAGCTTTTTCTGTTTCTTCCCAATGACGAGTTTTTAAACCACAATCTGGATTTACCCATAGTTGTTCTGCAGGAATTACTCGTGCTGCTTTTTCTATAAGCTCTACCATTTCTATTTGACTTGGTACACGTGGAGAATGTATATCATAAACTCCTGGACCAATATCATTCGGATAATTAAAATCTGAAAAGGCATTTAATAATTCCATTTGGCTACGAGAACATTCTATTGTTATAACATCTGCATCTAAAGCTGCAATGCTATCAATAATATCATTAAACTCTGAATAGCACATGTGTGTATGAATTTGAGTTGAATCTTCTACATTGCTTGATGATAATTTGAATGAATCGACAGCCCATTTTAAATAATCGTTCCATTCATTTCTTCTTAAAGGTAAACCTTCTCTAATTGCAGGTTCATCTATTTGTATGATTTTAATTCCAGCTTTTTCTAAATCTTGCACTTCATCTAATATTGCTAAAGCAATTTGTTTACAAGTTGTAGAACGAGGTTGATCGTTTCTAACAAAAGACCATTGTAAAATTGTAACAGGACCTGTTAACATTCCTTTTACCCATTTACCTGAAATAGATTGTGCATATTTTGACCAATAAACTGTCATGGCATCACTTCTATAAACATCTCCATAAATTACTGGAGGTTTTACACAACGACTACCATAACTTTGTACCCAGCCATTTTTTGTGAATGCGAAACCTTCTAGTTGTTCACCAAAATATTCAACCATGTCATTTCTTTCGTATTCACCATGCACTAATACATCAATGCCAATTTCCTCTTGCCAACGAATTGTACGTTCTGTTTCTTGTTTTAATAATTGATCGTATTCTTGTGCTGAAATTTCTCCTTTTTTGAATTTAGAACGCCAACTTCTTACTTCTTGTGTTTGTGGAAAAGAGCCTATTGTTGTTGTAGGAAATGCTGGTAAATCTAAAACTTGTTGTTGCTCTTTTTTGCGACAAGCAAAACCACTTGTACGGTTAAAATCTTCAGGTTTTACAGCTGCTAATCTGTTTTTAACCGCTTCTTTATGGATTAAGGTTGATTGCTTTTTTCTTTGGATTGATGCTTGATTTTCTTCAAATTTTTGTTTTAAATCAGAATCATTTGGTTGAATTACATAATCTCTTAAAAATGAAATTTCATTTAATTTTTGTTTTGCAAACGCTAACCAATCTTCTATTTCTGACGGAAGATTTTTTTCATTTGTTTCTAAATCTAAATCACATGGTGAATGTAATAAAGAACTTGAAGATGATATAATTACTCGTTCTCCTCCCAATTTTTCTACCACTTTTGAAATAATTTCTAATGATTTATTGTAATCATTTTTCCATATATTTCTACCATCTACTAAGCCAAGAGATAATTTTAATTGAGATGGAATTTGAGCTAATACCTCATCCAATTGTTCTAAATCACGAACAAGATCTATATGTAAAATATCTATAGGAAGATTAACAGCTAATGATGTATTATCTTTTAAACCATCAAAATAAGTTGCAATTTGTAAGGTTAATTGAGGAAATTGCTTTCTTATTTTTTGATAAACTTGTTTATAAACTTCTTTCGTTTTCTCATCTAAATCTAACGCTAAAAATGGTTCATCAAACTGAATTGCTTCTGCACCATGTTGAACTAAATCTTGAAGAATATCAAAATAAGCAGGTAATAAACGATCTATAAGATCTATGCGATTAAAACCTTCTTCTTTTTCTTTACCTAATAACAAATATGTTAATGGACCTATTAATACTGTTTTAGGATTAATTCCTTCTTGTTTCGCAGATACAAATTCATTTAATATGAATTTTGAGAAATAAGTAAAATGTTGATTTTTTGTAAATTCTGGTACAATGTAATGATAGTTTGTATCAAACCATTTTGTCATTTCCATTGCTGTAATATCTAAACCGTCTTTTTGGTATCCTCTTGCCATTGCAAAATACAAATCTAACTCTGTATTTTTTTTATTTATAGCCACTTGATTAAATCGTTCTGGAATAGCACCTAGTGTTAATGTTAAATCAAGAACCTGATCGTAAAATGAAAAATCATTACAAGGTATTAAGTCTATTCCTGCTTTTTTTTGTAGTTGCCAATTATGTTTGGTAATTTCTCTACTGCATTGTAATAAGGCTTGTAATTCTATTTTTCCCGACCAATAATTTTCACAGTTTTTTTTTAATTCTCTATTTGCTCCGATACGTGGATAACCTAAAATTTGTGTTTGCATATCATTATTTGCTTTTTATGTTTGTTCTTTACAAATTTATAAACACAAAACAAATAACCTACATTATTAAAAAAATAAGATATTTAATCTTTATTAATAAAAAATATCAGTTATTAAAACTGAGTTAAATATTTTATTTTAATGTTTGAAGAATAATTTTCTGTTTTATGATTTCATAGCTAATTCATAAACAAACAAATAAGCTTTTTTTATTTATGA
>DJDD01000045.1 GCA_002430925.1 Flavobacteriales bacterium UBA5933 | reverse complement strand
ACTAAATACAAATCTAATAGCGAAGTCCAAATGCAATCAATAAATTTAAGTTAAAATGCAACAATTAGAAAAGGATTTTAACTTCAACCCCTAACGCAATCATTGTACTTCTTATAGCAATTGCAATGATATATTGTAAGGTTTTTAATTGCTGTACATTTTGTTTATTTTACTGATAAAATAGTCCTTTTTGATTGTAATTCTGTAAGTATTTAGTCTTAAGAAAAAGATTTTTTCAAGAATCTGTAATCTTTATTTTCAATATAAAAATTTGTTTATTATTTGTCATTCGTTTGCAATAGTGATTGAAGCGACATCCTTTTTAGATTGCTTATTGCAATTGTTTTGTAGAAAGTAATATGCAATCTAAAAAGATATAGCGTAAAAGCACGGTGCGAAGCAATTGCCCAAGAAAAATAAATATAATTTTAATTTCTTTTCATTCTGCTATATAACAGCAAATTCTTAACTTTGGGCAATAAAAATTAGAAACAATGAACAACGATATTCTAAACTTAGAACCAAAAGCAATCTGGAAAAACTTTTCTGCATTGAATTCGGTTCCAAGACCTTCTAAAAAAGAAGAAAAAGTACGTGAATTTATCATCAAATTTGGTGAAGACTTAGGATTAAAAGTCGAAACAGATGAGGTTGGTAATGTTTTAATTAAAAAATCAGCTTATCCAGGAATGGAGGATCGTAAAACAGTGGTGATGCAATCTCACTTGGATATGGTTTGCCAAAAAAACAACGATGTTGATTTTGATTTTGATACGCAAGGAATAGAAATGTACATAGAAGATGATAGATTTGTTACGGCAAATGGTACAACTCTTGGTGCAGATAATGGAATTGGAGTAGCTACTATTATGGCTATTTTAGAATCTAAAAATATTCCTCATCCAGCAATCGAAGCTTTTTTTACAATTGATGAAGAAACAGGAATGACAGGTGCTTTAGGTTTAAAAGCAGGTTTTTTGTCTGGTAAAATCCTTCTTAATTTAGATACAGAAGAAGATGACGAATTAGATATCGGTTGTGCTGGTGGAGTAGATGTTACAGCTAAAAAAACATATACAGAAGAATCTCCAAAAGATGCTACAGCTTTCATTTTAACTTTAAAAGGATTAAATGGAGGACATTCAGGAATGCAAATTCATGAAGGTTTAGGTAATTCAAACAAATTAATCGCTCGTTTATTAAATGTAGGTATCCAATTTGGTCTTCAAATTTCACGATTAGAAGGAGGTAGCTTACGCAATGCAATCCCACGTGAATCTTGGGCAAATATTGTAATTCCTAATGCAAATATAGATGCATTTAAGGATGCATACGAAGCTTTAAAAGCCGAAATTATTGAAGAATATGCAACGAAAGAACCTAAAATGGTTGTTACATTAGAAGAAACAGCTGTGGAAAATGCTATGTCTACAGTTGATTCTAAAGTTTTTATTCAGACAATCTTAACTGCTTTTAACGGAGTTTACAGAATGAGCCCAGATGTAGAAGGTTTAGTTGAGACATCAAATAATGTTGCTCGTGTAGAAGCTATCAACGGCCAATCGAGAGTTTTATGTCTTACACGTTCTTCTATAGAATCTGGTAAAGAAGCATTGGCTCAGACATTAAAAGCAGCATTTGAATTAGGAGGTTTTGATGTTACATTTTCAGGTTCATATCCTGGATGGAAAGCTAATCCTCATTCAGAAATATTAGAAGTATTAAAAGAAATTTACATCAAACAAAATGATGGAGAACAACCTAAAGTTGTTGCTTGTCATGCAGGTTTAGAATGTGGTATTATTGGAACTAATTATCCTGGTTTAGATATGATTTCTTTTGGGCCAAATATTTCTGGAGCACATTCACCTGATGAAAGAGTAGAAATTGTATCTGTTCAAAAATTCTGGAAATATTTATTAGAAATTTTAAAAGAAATTCCAACTGATGGTCCTGTAGATTACAGTTGTGCAAATTCTAAAAACATCTAATTAAATTCGTATAATAACAAAAAAAACGGAAGTGTAAGCTTCCGTTTTTTTTATGTTTAATTATTTCTTCTTTAAAAGGTTGAAAAATCAGGTAAAAATTTATTTTACTTTTATTGAGTTATCATTTAGGTTGTAATTTTAAAAAATGCTTTTCAGTTCTTAGATTCAATTGTTACAACAAATACTTTTTTGTTTTGAATTCATTATGTTTAAATTTAATATAAGAATTCATATAAAATTCTGAAGTTTAAAACCCACAAATTAAAATTTATATTATGAATGTAAATCTGAAAAATGAGATTCTTTTACTTTATAACCAATTAAAAGAAGAAGATAGTCAAAAAGAAAATCGATTGGACAGATGGAGGAATTTAGAACCAGAATCTGCTGAATTTATTTCAATAATTATTAGGGCTCAACAAACTAAAAATATGTTGGAAATAGGAACATCAAATGGATTTTCTACCTTATGGTTTGCTGATGCACTAAAAAGTTCCCAAGGTAAGTTAACAACAATTGAAATAGAAAAAGATAGGACGGAAGCAGCTAGAAATTATCTGAATAATTTTGATTTAATTCAACAAGTTGAATTAATTACTATGGATGCTAAAGATTATCTAAATTCTATAGAGAAAGAATTTTCATTAATTTTTTTAGATGCAGAAAGAAAATATTATACTTCTTACTGGGAGAATTTAAAAAAGATGTTAGACAAAAAAGGTAATTTATTAATTGTAGATAATATTATTTCTCATAAAAGTGATGTCGAAGATTTTATAGAATTAATAGAATCAGAAAATAAATATGTGTTATCTATAATAAATATTGGTGCAGGTTTGTTGTTTGTTACAAGAGAATAAAGCTTGACATATCATGTTATGATGTATTTAAATAACTATAATTCTTCGACAAGTACAGAATGACAATTGTTAATTGTTTTTATCTGATTCTGTATTCATTAAAATGTTATTCTCATTTTAGAATGATGTTTTGCAAAAACGATTGAAGTGGAAATCCTTTTTTAGATTGGTATATTTCTATTTTATCTTGTTGACCAATCTAAAAAAGATTGGGAACAAAAAGCGTGTCCCGATAGGGTTTGCCCAAATAAAAATATAGAAAAACAGTTCATTAGATACAAAAAAAATGCTCGAAATTAATTTCGAGCATTTTATATATTTAGAATTTTATAAGTCTTAGTTTACTTTGCTAAGTGTACGAACTCTAATTTCTTGTAACACTTCTTCTGCTGTTTTACCAATGTATTTTCCTTCTTCTACGATAGGGTATAGTTGATCATAAGACATGATGTGTACATTGTCTATACGTAAATTAACATGAGAACGATTAAAATCTCTGTGAGATTTTACACCTGTTGCAGAAATTAATTCAGATAAAATATGCATTGTTTTCTTGTGGAAATTATACATACGAACAGATTTATCTTCGACATCTAGTCCTTTCATTAAATCGCGGTCTTGTGTTGCAACACCAACAGGACAAGTATTTGTATTACATTGTAAGGCTTGTATACAACCAACAGCCATCATCATTGCTCTTGCAGAATATACTAAATCTGCCCCGATTGCCATAACACGTGCAATATGGAAAGAAGAAACAATTTTACCAGAAGCAACAACTCTAATATCTTTTTTCAGGTTATACCCTCTTAATGTATCTACAGCAAAAGCTAAACCATCTAATAACGGCATACCTAATGAATTAGAAAATTCTACAGGAGCAGCTCCAGTTCCACCTTCACCACCATCAATAACAATATAGTCTGGTTTGATACCAGTTTTTATCATCGCTTCACATATCTCAATAAACTCACGTTTTATACCAATACAAATTTTGAAACCAACTGGTTTTCCTCCAGATAAATCTCTTAATTGTTTGATGAAATGTAGCATTCCTTCTGCATCAGAGAAAGCAGAGTGAGAAGGAGGTGAGTCTACAGTTGTATATGGTTCTACTGCACGAATAGCAGCAATTTCTGGTGTATTTTTGTTAGCTGGTAAAATTCCTCCATGTCCAGGTTTTGCCCCTTGAGAAATTTTAAGCTCTATCATTTTTACATTGGGTAATGTAGCACGTTCTACATATTTGTCAGCATCAAATCCTCCGTTTGCCGCACGACAACCGAAGTATCCTGTACCGATTTGCCAAATTAAATCTCCACCTGGTTTTAAGTGATACGGAGAAATTCCTCCTTCACCTGTGTTATGAGCAAAATTTCCTAATTTAGCTCCTTTGTTCATTGCTAAAACAGCATTTTCACTTAAAGAACCAAATGACATAGCAGATATATTTAATAAACTCGCTAAATATGGTTGTTTACATTCGCTTCCACCTATTTTTACACGAGGATCATCAGCATGTTTTATTTTTCCAGCATACATAGAGTGGTTTAACCATTCGTATCCTGGTTGGTATACATCTAATTGTGTTCCGAATGGAACAGTATCTATTACGTTTTTGGCACGACGATAAATCATGCTTCGCATTAATCGATCAATTGGTTTTCCTTCTGTATCCGTTTCTACAAAATATTGCATAATTTCTGGACGAATACTTTCTAATAAATATCGACCGTGTCCAATAACAGGGAAATTTCTTCTGATTGCGTGTTTTGTTTGGTTCATATCTGTAATTCCTAATATAATGATAGGAATAACGATAATTAGGAACCATAAAACACCAGTCCAAACAAGGGAGATAGCTGCAATTGCAACTAAGGTAACAATAGATCCTACTACAAAAAGTTGTCTTACTTTCATGAGTAAAAGTTTAAATGATTTTGATTTTTAATATGGGTCAAATATATCTAAAAAAACTTGATTTTTGACTTTAAAATATGAAATATATTCATCAATAAATAGTCCAAAAATAGCTATAATTTAAAAATAGTTAATGTTTATTTAATTATCTGTAATTTAATTAAATAATTAAGCCTTTTTATTGAAAAATATTCAAATAAACGTTTATTCTATTGTACCAATTATTCTTTATAAACTCTTGTTAAATCTAATAGTTTGATAGGGTTTATGGAGAAATTTTTAACATCCTTGTTTATAAACAAGGTAGTTTGATCGTAAAATAGAGGTAAAATAGGTGCTTTTTTCATCATTAATGCATCCATTTCTTCATAATTTTTAGCTCTTAATTCTGGATTATTAATCAAAAATGATTTTTCGTACAATTGATCAAATTCAGATGATTTGTAATGTGAGTAATTTGGTCCTTCAGGTGCAAAGTTTTTTGAATAATATAATGATAAAAAGTTTTCTGCATCTGGATAATCTGCGCCCCAATTTGCTCTAAATAACATGAATTTTCCTGTTGCTTTACCTTCTAGCATAGTTGGTCCTGGAACAACGTTTACTTTTATAGGTAAACCAAGCTTAGCCATTTCAGCCGCTATATATTCACAAATGGCAACATATTCCTGAACAGTAGTTAATTCTATTGGTTTTATTTGACCTTTTTCTTTAATGTATGAGTTAATTAATTCTCTTGCTTTGTCAGGGTTAAATTTGTAACCACTTTTTGATGAATATCCAGGTAAGCCTTTAGGGATAAATCCACCATCAGCAGCAAAAGCTTGTCCTTTCATCATATATTTTATAATTTTCTCTTTATCAACACCGTAGTTTAATGCTTGTCTCAATTTTATATCTACAGCATTTTCACCATCCAGATAAAAACATAAATAAACAGTACTTAAGTAAGGAGCCTTTAAAATCGTTAAATCTTTTGAATATTTTGGATTTAGTTCTCCTAAAGGAGTTAAAATTTCATCCTTGTATGATGGGTCTAAATCTGCCATCATATCTAGATTTCCTTTGATAAGTTCTAAAAATTCTGAGTTTTTCTCTGGAAGAAAAGTCATATTTACAGCTTCTAAATAAGGTAAACGTGTTCCCTTATCATCAAATTCGAAGTATAATCGATTTTTTCTGAAAACAATTTTTACATTGTCTTCCCAAATTTTGAATTGAAAAGGTCCTGTACCAATTGGATGTTTTAAAAATTCTTCATTTCCATTTTTGAATAATTCTTTTGGAACAACAGAAGCATATTTCATAGAAACTAATCCTAGAAAAGCAGGATAAGCTTCTTTTAGTTTTATTTCGAAAATACTATCGTTTAAAGCTTTGTATGTTGATATATTATTCATAATCCATCCTCCAGAACCACCAGATTTAGGATCTTTTAAACGATCAAAACTAAATGCAAAGTCATTAGCATTTACCGTTCTAGTAGAATCTTTACCAAAAGCTATATGTTTTTGGAAGTATACATCTTTACGAAGATTAAATGTATATGTTTTTCCATCTGCCGATATTTCCCATGATTTAGCAATGTCTGGCTTTATTTCAAGATTGTTATCAATTTTAACTAAACTGTTGTAAATTAAATTACAAGCCCAGTTGTTTGCTTGCGTTCTAGCATTGATAGGATCCAAGGAAGAAATGTTATCATATCGATTTAATTTAAATACTTTTTTCTCATCAATTTCTATCTTCTTAGAGCATGAAAATAATGAAATAAATAACGTAATGTATATAAAGTATTTAGTTGTCATGAAAACCTATTTTTTTTTATCTTTCAAAACTATGGATTATTTCTTAAATTTGCAGCTATGAATAATCAAACAAAAACAGTTGCATTTCATACATTGGGATGTAAGCTTAATTTTTCGGAAACTTCTACGATTGCAAGAAATCTAAAAGACAGTGGTTACGATAAGGTTGAGTTTACTGATTCTGCCGATGTGTACGTGATTAATACGTGTTCGGTTACAGCAAATGCAGACAAAGAATGCAGAACAATTGTTAAAAATGCAATGAAAGCCAATCCAAATGGTTTTGTTGTTATTGTAGGTTGTTATGCTCAATTAAAACCGCAAGAAATTGCAGAGATGGATGGTGTTGATTTGGTTTTAGGAGCAGCAGAAAAATTTAATATAGCTGAATATTTAGACGATATCAATAAAAATAATGAAGCAATTGTACATTCTTGTGAAATAGAAGAAGCTGATTTTTATGTAGGTTCTTATTCTATTGGAGATAGAACTCGCGCTTTCTTAAAAGTCCAAGATGGTTGTGATTATAAATGTACTTATTGTACAATTCCATTGGCAAGAGGTATATCTAGATCGGATACAGTTGAAAATGTAATTAAAAATGCAAATGAAATTGCTAATAAAGGAATCAAAGAGATTGTACTTACAGGAGTAAATATCGGAGATTATGGAAAAGGTGAATTCGGAAATAAAAAGCATGAACATACTTTTCTAGAACTTGTACAAGAATTAGATCAAGTAGATGCTATCGAAAGAATTAGAATATCATCAATAGAACCTAATTTATTGAAAGATGAAACGATAGATTTTGTATCAAAAAGTAATCGTTTTGTTCCTCATTTTCATATTCCATTACAATCAGGTAGTGATGAAATTTTGAAGAAAATGAAACGTAGATATCTTTCTAATTTATATACAAATCGCGTTGCTAAAATACGCGAAGTAATGCCAAATGCTTGTATTGGTGTTGATGTGATTGTAGGTTTTCCTGGAGAAACGGAAGAACTTTTCATGGAAACATATAATTTCTTAAACGAAATGCCAATCAGTTATTTACATGTTTTCACTTATTCTGAACGTGATAATACTGAAGCAATAGATTTTGAAGGTGTTGTTGATCAAGCAGAACGTAAAAGACGTAATAAAATGTTACGTATTTTATCAGAGAAAAAAAGACAAGCTTTTTACCAATCTCAATTGGGTTCTACACACAAAGTTTTGTGGGAACATGATAGTAAAAATGGGAAAATGTTTGGATTTACAGAGAATTATGTTAAAGTTCAAACTGATTTTAATCCAGATTTAGTGAACCAAACGCAGGTTGTGGAATTAATTAGAATTAATCATAACGGGATTGTAGAGGTTAAAGTTTCTGAATTAGAGTTAGTTAATTAATTTTAATAAATATTAGTTAAAAAATAGTTTACTTATTTTTTGAAGTATTTTTTAGTTTATCTTTAGAACAAAATTGTAGATTTAATTTTTAAAAATTAAGATAATGAAAGGTATACACTTTACTTTTATAGTTTTATTATCACTATTGGTTACAAGTTGTGGTACAGTGCAGGTAAGCACAGATTATGACAGGTCAGTAAATTTTTCAACGTATAAAACATATACATTCCATCAAAAAGGTTTGGATAAATTGAAAGTAAATGATTTGGATAAAAATAGATTAATAAAATCAATTGATGCTCAAATGGCTTCAAAAGGTTTTACAAAAGTATCATCAGATGCTGATTTAGTGATTAATTTATTAACAAGTTCAAAAGAAGAAGTTTCTGTGTATAACAATAACTGGGGATATGGTCCTTGGGGCGGTTATTACGGAGGAGGTTTTTACGGAGGAAACAACGTAACATCTTATCAATCTGGTACAATTGTTATTGATATTATTGATGATAAACGTAATATTTTAATTTGGCAAGGAGTAGGGACTGATTTTAATTTAAGTAATATCAGTGCTAAAGCAGAAAGAATTCCAGAAGCAATCCAAGAAATTTTATCTAAATTTCCACCAGAAAAGAAAAAATAAAAACACATAAAAAAAACGTTTCCAGAAATGGAAACGTTTTTTTATTATTTAATTCTAGGAGCAATATCCTTTCCAAAAATTTCTATAGATTTCATCATATCCAAATGGCTTGGTGCACCAACATCCATATGTGCAGAAAAACGAGTCAAACCAAATAGCTCTTTGTATTTTTGTATTTTATCAATAGCCATTTCTTTATCTCCAACAACCAAATGTCCATCAGTAGAGCGACCATAGTCAAATTGTGGACGAGTATATTTTGGCCAACCTCTGCTTGCACCAATTCTATCCATTTGTCCTCCATAAATAGGAAAATATTTTTCTGCTACAGCTTCATTATCATCACCAAAAAATGAATGCATATGTACACCAATTTGCATTTTATCTTCAGGGTGTCCATTGTCTAAATAAGCTTGTTTGTAGACTTCGAATAAAGGTTCAAAATTCGCAGGATTTCCACCAATAATAGCAAAAATAATAGGTAAACCAAGTTTTCCAGCTCGTATAACAGATGAGGTAGTTCCACCAACTGCAACCCAAATAGGAATCTCTTTTTGTATTGGTCTAGGATAAACAGTTTGGTTAACGATAGGTTTTCTAAAATTACCCTGCCAATTAATAACTTCTTCTTTATTTAAAGTCAAAAGCAAACGTAATTTTTCATCAAATAACTGATCATAATTATTCAAATCATAACCAAAAAGAGGGAATGACTCAATAAAAGAACCTCTACCAGCCATTATTTCAGCGCGTCCATTCGATAAATTATCCACCGTAGAAAAATCTTGATATAATTTTACAGGATCTGTAGAACTAATAACAGAAACAGCACTTCCTAATCGAATATTTTTTGTTACTGTAGACAAAGCTGCCAAAATAATTTCAGGAGAAGAAACAGCATAATCAGGACGATGATGTTCTCCAATTCCAAAGAAATCTAAACCAACTTCATCCATTAATTTTACTTCCTCTATAATTTCCGCCATTCTCTGTTGTGGCGTTTGTATATATCCTGTTTTTTCGTTGATGTGTACATCGCCGAACATTCCAATTCCTAATTCCATAATACAATGATTTTATTCAAAGATAATCATTCTAATCACCTTATAAATTGATGTAAGTTATGAAATAAAAAAAGAGATTATAGCATTTCTATAATCTCCTTATGTTTTATATATGGGCAATCCCTTCGGGTCGTGCTTTCTCGCTATATCTTTTTATATTGGTCATTAAGCGAAGTCGAAATGTAATCAACAAGTCGAAATGCCCAATATAAAAAGGATGCCGCTTCAATCACTATTGCAAATAAGTGCAAAAATTGATTAGGCATTAACCATGAATAGCTTCTTTATTTCCATACGACTGAATTAAATTTCCTTCAAAATCTAACCATTCTTTCCAACGTTTATCAACATCTACATCAGTTGATAATTTTTTAGCAAAATTTAAAAATGTAGTATAATGATTGGCTTCAGAAACCATTAAATCATAATAAAACTTAGCTAATTCTTCATCTTTAATATTCTGAGATAGCGTTCTAAAACGTTCACAACTTCTTGCTTCTATCATTGCAGCAAATAATAAGCGATCAATAAAAGCCATATTTCTAGAACCATCTTTTTTACAGAATTTCATTAATTGACCAACATAATCATCTTTGCGTTCTCTACCAAGTACATAACCACGTTGCTTTATAATGTCAATCACCATTTGGAAATGTTGCATTTCTTCAATCGCAATAGCAGTCATTTCGTGAATAAATTCTTCATGTTCAGAATTATATGCTATCATAGTTATAGCATTAGTAGCAGCTTTTTGCTCACACCATGCATGATCTGTTAAAATTTCTTCTAAATTCTTTTCAGCTATGTTTGCCCATCTAGGGTCTGTCAATAATTTTAATCCAAGCATTTTTCGATAATTATCTAGATGGCAAAAATAGGAATTATTATTCAAGTAATTATTTACAATTTATTCTATCAAATGATTGTTTTGCTTATTTTCGCCAGAAGTATCATCTTCCAATGGCTTTAAATATTTAGCTTTCAGCCTTTCTTGTTCTTGGTATATTTCCCAAAGTTGTTCTTCTCTTGGGTCATAATAATTTTCTTGATTCCATTTTGGTTCTTCTTTTTGAGGACCAATTTTTCTGAAAATATAAGCAAAAAAAGCTCCTGTGATAAAGCCACTCAAATGCCCTTCCCAAGAAATAGAATAATTTCCTACTTCTGATTTTAATTGTGGTAAAATTTCTTGAGGAACCATTCCCCAAATCATTCCTCCATAAAGTAAGATAATGATAAGTGAAATTGCCATTAAACCTCTTTCTTTTCTTATAATTCCACTAAAAAATATAAATGAAGCTAATAAATATACAATTGTACTTGCTCCGATATGACAACTTACATAATCATCTAAAAAAGGAGGGTTCCCGATTAACCAAAGTATTGTTCCTGAGATAATCCAGCCAAAAAATAGAACATAATAGGCTAAACGATCATACATTAATAAAGCAATAAAACTAAGAAAGGCTAACGGAAATGTATTGCTTATGATATGTTTCCATCCCGAATGAAAAAGTGGAGATAATAAAATACCACGTAAACCTATAAAAGTTCTTGGAATTACGCCATAACAACCTACAAATCCATGTCCATTGATTTCGAATAAGAAAATAATCCACATAGGTAGTAATAGGAGCAGAGGTATTACAATAGTTTTTTTAGGAAATGGATATTTCATATTTATATAATTAAATTTATCAATATATTTCAATGATTATTCCCTTTCTATTTTTATGACAAAACTTGTTAGTTTTAAGATTTATAGCGAGAAGAAATTTCTCTTGCCAGTAGTTTCCAATTAGTCCATTCTTGGCCTAACTCATGATTTTGTATTGCTATTTTATATTGGTAGTTTAGATGTCTCAGGACTTCTTTGTATGCTTTAATTAGATTAAAATTTGGATCGTAAATATGAGTTGCTTCCGAGTTTACTCCATTAATTTCTAGTATGACAAATTTTCCGTTCTGAAACTCTTTTAAATTTTTTGCTTTTAAATCGATTCTTCCGTAAAAAAAACCATCAACTTTTTGAGCAATAGCATCAATTTTTTCTTCAAGAATAGAAGTTTTTAAATTACTTCCATCTAAAAAAGTAGTTCCTCGACTATGATTACCAATAGGTTCTAATAATATTTGCTGTCCTTTTTCTAAAATTGAATTCAAATCATTTTTATACCGATCAAATAAATATTCTTTTCTGTAAAAAGCTCGTAAATTATTTTCAATTAATTCTTTTAATGATTGTTTTCCATTTCCAATAATTGTTAGAAAATCTTTTGATGTAATGGAAATAATTTTTCCTTTGTTTTCTTTGGGTAACCGAACGTAAAAAACACCAAATTCTAGCGGATAATCAATATACTCTTGAAGAATAAGATCAGAATTATCATGCTGATTTAAGTAGTTATTAAAATCAGAATTATTTCGAATTAATTCTACACCAATTCCTCTTTCTCCTGTATTGGGTTTCACAATAAAAGGAAAATCTAACGGAATTTTCTCGTTACTATATGAAGAATAAAACAAGGTTTTAGGTTTATATTGTTCATCAATTTGATTGATTAAATCAATTTTAGAGTAATTCATAAAACCTCCCCATTTTATACCAGGATTTGCAGAGCAAAAATAAGCAGGAGCTCCAGATTTTATTATTTTATAAATGAACCAAGGAGTTAAAGGACCATAAAACAACCAAAAAGACCAAAATTCATATTTTATCCACTTTTCAATTTTTGGATGCATGGGTTAAATTTTGGTAAGCAATTGTTGATGGGGCAATTCCGAAATCTTTAGAGAAAACAATTGTAGGAAAACTATTTTCTATAGCAATTCTAATTAGAGCAAAATGATGAATACTATGGTCAAAACAGTATATTAATTCTCTTTGGTAGGTTGTAGGAATATTAAATGTTTCGTTATAATAACTTTGTTTTAGGACTATATTTTTACCTAAATTTATTGTATTGATGTTTTCAATTAAAAAATCAATGATAGCAATACTTTCTTTTATAGATGTTTCCCATAACAAATTACGTTTACGTTCATCATAACTTATGTAATCGTCATTATTTTTGTCGAACAAGCAAAAATAAAACTCTATAATATGACGAAAATGTTTACCAATTGTTCCTTCAGAAATAATTGCTAGTTGTTTTTGATACATTGTATCATCAAATTGTAAAAGAATACTTTTTGTTTCTTCTAAAGATTCTGTTATAGTTTTTGTGATGCTCATAATTCTTTACAAAGATAATTTTTACATTTGAACTAAATTAAATATTAGATGTGTATTATTAGTTTTTATAAAAAAGAAAATGAATTTATATTAACGCATAATCGAGATGAAGAAATAGGCAGACAAACATCTTATGAGATTGTAAAGCAAACAATGTTTGATAAAACATATTATTCTCCAATAGATAAAAGAGCAAATGGTACATGGATTTTTTATTCTGATGAATATGTTGCTTGTATTTTGAATGGAGGAGAAACAAAACCTTTCTTTTTAAAAGAGAAATACAAGCAAAGTAGAGGAATTATATTACTTCATTTATTAAAATTTGATTGTGTTTCAGCGTTCATTAAAAATGAGAATTTTAAAGAAATTGCTCCTTTTACTATATTTATTTTTGAAAGAACCACAAAAAATACATACCTTTTACATTGGAATGAAAAAGAACTTATCGTAAAAGATATGACAAGTCAAGATATTGTGACATGGTGTTCTTCAACTATTTATTCGGTAGAAAATAGAAATAAAATAGCTGATGTTTTTTATGAAAATAATAATCTAGATCCTAATCATATCCAAAGTTTGCATTATAAAATGAAAATGGATAAAGGAGATTTATTTGATGATCTTGCAACAACTTCTATTTCTCAAATTATTATGAATAATTTAAGAATCGATATGAAATCTTGTCAGTTATTTTAAATATATTAGACAATTATTGTATAATTTATGTAATCGACAATTCATTTTGAACAAAGGCATAATTTATGCTATATTGAATAATAATAAGTATATTTATTAAAAGATCAAGATAAACTTAAATAATATGAACGATAATTTCTCACAACAAGTAAAGGACGTAATTTCTTACAGTAAGGAAGAAGCGTTGAGATTAGGTCACGATCAAATCGGGACAGAACATCTTCTATTGGGAATTATTCGCGATGGGGAAGGCAAAGCAATTTCTGTACTAGAATCTTTAAATGTAGATTTAGATGAAATGCGCCAAAAAATTGAAACTTTAAATCCTCCTAAAGAAACTGAAGGAAATCATATAAAGAATTTAAGCTTAACTAAGCAAGCTGAAAGAGCATTGAAAACAACTTTCTTAGAAGCCAAATTGTTTAAAAGTCCAACTGTAAATACAATTCATCTTTTATTGTGTATTCTTCGTAATGAGAATGACCCAATTACTAAATTGATGAATAAATTAGATGTTGATTATAATACAGTAAAAGAAGAATTTAAATTTCAATTTCAAGATGAAGAAATTCAATCTCCTCGTGCGGAGAATCCATCTTTTGATGGAGGAGATTCTGATCAAGATTTTGAACGTGCATCAACAAATAAAGCAACATCAAAAAGTAGAACGCCAGTTTTAGATAATTTTGGTAGAGATTTAACTGCAATAGCTCAAGAAGGTAAGTTAGATCCTGTTGTAGGACGTGAAAAAGAAATAGAACGTGTTTCTCAAATTCTTTCTCGTCGTAAAAAGAACAACCCATTGTTAATTGGAGAACCAGGAGTTGGTAAATCTGCAATTGCAGAAGGTTTGGCTTTAAGAATTGTACAAAGAAAAGTTTCTCGTGTTTTGTTCAACAAACGTGTAGTTACATTAGATTTAGCATCTTTAGTTGCTGGAACAAAATACCGTGGACAATTTGAAGAGCGTATCAAAGCAATTATGAACGAGTTAGAAAAAAATGATGATATCATTTTATTTATTGATGAGTTACATACAATTGTAGGCGCTGGTGGTGCTACAGGTTCTTTGGATGCATCAAATATGTTTAAGCCTGCATTGGCTCGTGGAGAGTTACAATGTATTGGTGCGACAACTTTGGATGAATATCGTCAGTACATCGAAAAAGATGGAGCATTAGTTCGTCGTTTTCAAAATGTAATGGTAGAGCCAACAACGCCAGAAGAAACACTACAGATATTAAAAAATATCAAAGATAAATACGAAGCACATCATAATGTAAATTATACTGATGAAGCTTTACAAGCTTGTGTTAATTTAACAACGCGTTATATTACAGATCGTTTCTTGCCAGATAAAGCAATTGATGCTTTGGATGAAGCAGGTTCTCGTGTACATATCAAAAATATAAAAGTCCCTCAAGATATTTTAGATCTTGAAGCTAAATTAGAAGAAGTACGTGAAGAAAAAACGAAAGTTGTAAAATCTCAGAAATACGAAGAAGCTGCTCAGTTACGTGATACTGAAAAGCAAATCGAAGGAGAATTAAAACGAGCTCAAACTGAATGGGAAAAAGCTTCTAAAGAAAATAGAGAAACTGTTACTGAAGAAAATGTTGCTGAGGTAGTTTCATTAATGTCTGGAGTTCCTGTTCATCGTGTAGCTGAAAAAGAATTGAAAAAATTAGCTCAAATGAACGAGTTAATGAAAGGTAAAGTTATTGGTCAAGACGAGGCTGTTTCTAAAGTAGTTAAAGCTATTCAGAGAAATAGAGCTGGTTTAAAAGATCCAAACAAACCAATTGGTTCATTTATTTTCTTAGGTACTACAGGTGTTGGTAAAACACAGTTGGCTAAGATTTTAGCAAAAGAAATTTTTGATTCTAATGATGCATTAATTCGTATCGACATGTCAGAATACATGGAGAAATTTGCCGTATCTCGTTTGGTTGGGGCACCTCCGGGTTATGTTGGTTACGAAGAAGGTGGACAATTAACAGAAGCTGTTCGTCGTAAACCTTATGCAGTTATTTTATTAGATGAGATTGAAAAAGCTCATCCAGATGTGTTCAATATTCTTTTACAAATTTTAGATGATGGACATGTAACGGACAGTTTAGGTAGAAAAGTAGATTTTAGAAATACAATTATTATTTTAACATCTAATATTGGTACTCGTCAATTAAAAGAATTTGGTGATGGAGTTGGTTTTGGAACTTCTGCGAAGAAAGATTCTGCTGATGATAGAGCAAAATCTACGATTGAAACTGCATTAAAAAGAGCTTTTGCACCTGAGTTTTTAAACCGTATTGATGATATCATTTTATTTAATTCTTTGAAAAAAGAAGATATTATGAAAATTATCGATATCGAATTATCTAGCTTAATTGAGCGTTTAACAGCTTTAGATTATCACATCGAGTTAACTGAAGAGGCTAAAAACTTTATTGCTGATAAAGGTTTTGATAAAGATTATGGAGCAAGACCTCTGAAAAGAGCCATCCAAAAATACATCGAAGATCCAATGGCAGAGGAAATTATCAATGCAGTAATTAGTGAAGGCGATGAATTATTACTTGATCTTAATGAAGCAAAAGATGGTGTAAAAATATCTGTTAAAGGAAAAAAAGCAGGAAATAAATCAGAATAATATTCTTGATTTTATACGCATAATTCATGGAAGCTGATAATTAATTATCAGCTTCTATTTTTTTAAGTTGTTTAAACTTTTTTGAATTATTTCTAATTGTTGATTATTAGTTATTCGTTTGCAATAGTGATTGAAGTGACATCCTTTTTTGATTGGTACTTCATTTCGACTTTGCTAAATGACCAATCTAAAAAGATATAACGAAAAAGCACGGTGCGAAGCAATTGCCCTAAAAATGAATATAATTTTCAAAAATGTTTAAATTACTTATTTATATAAAATATTATTTTTTAGAAAAATGTAAACTTATTTTAAAGTTACTTTTTACTTTTGTACATAATTATGGAAACATACAAAATAGAAATTTTCGGAGAAGACGAAAATCAAATTCAACGCATGGAAGAGGTTATTCAGCCTCTACAAGATTTACAAGGTTATGCTATAAAGCTACTTTGGATTGATGGAGAAAGTGAAACAGATGAATATTCAGTTTTCGAATTGCAGGAAATTATAGATAAGCAAGATGGAATACTGATTGATTATGAACAATTAGAAAATCTTTGTTATAAAATGCAAACCGTTTCTGAAGCTTTAGTCATAGGAGATAGAAACGAAAAAAATCTTTTTGTAAATATAGAAGATGAAAATTTGTATGAAAACGAAATTGTTTTAGAATTTGTACATGATTCTCATTGGCAAATTATTACCTCTGATATTAATGTTATAGATACTTTTAAAGTAGCTTTCCCAAACAGTCAAATAATAGAATAAAAAATAGCTCAGATTACTATCTGAGCTATTTTTTTTATTTAAATTATTTTATAATATGATATAATTGAACTTGTTAATGTCACATTGAGCTTATCGAAATGTTTAAAATTTAAATGACCAAAAACAAAAGAAAAACACTATTTCTTGTTATCGATAATTGTCATTTCGTCAATCAAACGTTGAGCATTGGCATATTTATCAATTACCCATAAAACATAACGAGTATCCACCATAATATTACGACAAATCTCAGGATCATAATTCAAGTCAGACATTGTTCCTTCCCAAACACGGTCAAAATTTAATCCAATTAAATTTCCTTGAGCATCCAAAACAGGCGAACCAGAATTACCTCCAGTTGTATGGTTAGTTGCGATAAAATTAATCGGTAATTTTCCATTTTTATCGGCGTATTTTCCAAAGTCTTTTTGACCATATAAATCTAACATATGTTTTGGTAAATCAAACTCGTAATCATTAGGAACATATTTCTCAATAACACCATCAATATGTGTAATTGGTTCATAATATACCGCATCTCTTGGTTGGTAACCATCAACTTTCCCGTACGTTACACGTAAAGTAGAATTAGCATCTGGGAATATTTTTTTATCAGTAAATACTTCCATTTGCCCTTTCATGTAAGTACGCATTAGTTTACTTATTTTATCTTCATTCGAAAGATAAGTAGGAACAACTTTGGTTTGATTAGAATTTAAAACTAAACGAACTTGAGCAATCAAAGCATCATTTTTTAATGCATTTATAAACTCATTATCATTTTTAGCGATTTCTTTTATATTTCCAATAAAACTTTTTCCATTTAATTCTTTCGTTCCATTTACAACGCTATTATTTAATGCATTTTTTATATTTTCTGGCGTTGTATCTGGCGACAATTGTTGAGGAATAGCCTTAAAATAATTATCTACAAGATCAGAAGAAATTGTTTTATCCAAATCAGCATTATAATCTTTGTGCATACTAGCTACAGTATTCAAAGACTTAGCTTTAACTTCATTGTAATTTTTTTCTCCTACAGCATTCAAAATAGTATTTAAAGCCAAAGCCATTCTGAACGTTTCCGAATTAGAGTAAAAAGATTCTGTATAAAGTGTATTCGCTAAACTATAATCTTGATTTTCTTTATTTACATTATTTAAATCAGTGATGATTGTAGCATATTCTTTTTGTAACTTAGGATTTTCAGCCACTCTTTTTAAGAATTCTTGTTCATATTGCTTACGTTTTTCTACAGCATTAGAACGGTTAAGTCCCAAAACTTCACCAATCCATTTTTTGTGCGCATTAGAAATACGAGCCTGTTTAGAAGCATATGCAATTCGAGTTGCATTATCTTCGCGCATTTTTTTATCAATGTGAGATAATGCAATTGTACGAACATTAATTCTTGCAGGATCAATTACATCTTTTATTTGCTCTATTGCAGAAGCAGTTAAATATTCATCTGTTGTACCAGGAAAACCATAAACAAATGTAAAATCACCTTCATTTATTCCACTAATATTTACAGGTAAAAAATGTTTTGGCGTATAAGGAACATTTTCTGGAGAATATTCAGCAGGTTTATTGTTTTTATCTGCATAAATACGGAACATAGAAAAATCTCCTGTATGTCTTGGCCAAACCCAGTTATCCGTATCATTACCATATTTACCAATAGCAGAAGGAGGAGCACCAACCAAACGAACATCTTTAAATGTTTCTGTTGTAAACTGATAATATTTATTTCCTTTGTAGAATGGTTTTATAAAAACAGATTGATGAGCATCATTTTTACTTTTTTCATTTAACTTTTCTATGTTTTTTTTGATGATTTCTTTACGTTTCTCTTCAGAAATATTTTCTTTTACACCTTTCAATATTGTTGAAGTAACATCTTTTATATCAACAATAAATGTAGCCGTTAAACCATCATTTGGTAACTCATCTTTTAATTCTTTTGCCCAAAAACCATCTGTTAAATAATCGTGTTCTAGAGAAGAATGAGCTTGTATTTGTCCATATCCACAATGGTGATTAGTTAATAATAAACCATTAGGAGAAATGACTTCAGAAGTACATCCGCCACCAAAATGAGCAACAGCATTATTGATACTTTTATCTCCTGTACTAAAAATATCTTCAGACGATATTTTTAGTCCCATTTCTTTCATTTCTTTTTCATTCAATTCTGTTGGAATCCACATTCCACCACCTTGCTGTGCAAATACAGATAAGTTGGTAAAAAAAGCCATTAAAACAGCTCCTTTAACAATTAATTTTCTCATTTATACTAAGATTAATAATTATATAGTTTACTTAACCTCAAAGATAAATATTTTTATGTTAAAGAAGCTTCAATAATGCTGATAAACCAATTGTAATCAAATTTAATAATAAAAAAAATGATTTTTTTTCTTAAGTTATCTTT
>DJDD01000046.1 GCA_002430925.1 Flavobacteriales bacterium UBA5933 | reverse complement strand
GAGACAGCCTCTTTTTTTATGCTGTAACTTTTCGATGTAAAAATCTAGTTAATTTGATTGATAAATCTAAAAGAATTATTTTGGAATTACCATTTCTATCAATGTGATAGGAAGCTTCATTAATTTCATTTAATATATCTTCAATATTTCCTCCATTGATATAAGGAGAAAATCCATCCCATTTAAAACCTTCTGATTCTATTTTTAAAAAAGTTAAATCATTCGATTGATAGGTTTTTAGTAAAGCTTGACGAAAAATTTCTGAACAATAATTCAAGAAATCTTTTTGATTATTTCTTGACCAAGATGCTATTTGGTTCGACCAATCAATTAAATCTTTTAAAACGATTGGTGTTTTAGCTGCCATAAATGCTTTTCGAACCCAAATCACAAAATATTTATCATACAAATGTTCGTCATTTGATAATTCGTGAATTGCTTCTCTGATATTTCCTTGAGAAAGAAAAGCTATATGTTGAGCTTTGTCTTGTTGTATGTGTTTTTTCTGTATCAAATACTCATTAACATCTTGTATAGAAAGATTAGGTATTTTTACTATTTGACATCTAGAAATAATTGTCTGTAACAATAAATCTTCTCGTTCAGTCACTAAAATGAAAAGTGTTTTTTGTGGAGGTTCTTCAATTATTTTTAATAATTTGTTCGCAGCCGCAATAGTCATTGTTTCAGGCTGCCAAATAATCATAATTTTATAACCCCCTTCGTAGCTATTAAGTGCTAATGTTTTAACAATTTCATCTGCTTCATCAACAGGAATTACACCTTGTTTTTTTTCAATTCCAAGATGTGTCATCCAATCTGTTAAATTACCATAAACATTTTCTGAAATGAAATTTCTCCAATCGTTCAATAAATATTTGGCTAATGGCTTTTTTACAGAATCTGTCGCCGAATAAGGAAATGCAAAGTGTAAATCGGGATGTTGTAATTTATCAACTTTTAATGCGCATTGATGATTATCAGAACCACATAAAACTTCTCTTGCATAAGCAATTGCTAGAGCTAATGCTCCAGATCCTTCAGCTCCAACGAATAATTGCGCATGGCTTATTCGATTATTTTTAATAGATTCCTGAAGTTTAGATTTGATTTCTTTTTGACCAATGATGTTTTCCCAAAGCATAGTTCAAAGATAATATTTTAAACAGTTTTATATCAAGAATTTTATGAATCTTTCATAACTTTATTACTCAAAATAGAATGAAATGAAGACTGATCTTTTATCGAATACATTAAAAATGAGAGCAATTAATCCAACTGCGATGAGATTGTTAGTGCTTGATAGGTTAATGAAGTCTGAGATAGCTTTGAGTTTAGCTGATTTAGAAATTGAAATGGATCAAGCAGATCGAACAACAATTTATAGAACCCTGAAAAAATTTGAAGAAAATAAATTAATTCATTCTATTGAAGATGGAACAGGATCTATAAAATATGCTATGTGTGAATCAAATTGTAACTGCACACCAGAATTTACTCATGCACATTTTCATTGCAACAATTGTAGCCAAACGTTTTGTTTAAAAAATATTCATTTACCAGAAATAGATCTTCCTAAAAATTTCAGTATAGAGCAATCTTCTTTTATCTTGAAAGGAATTTGCGATCATTGTAAATCCTAAGTTTGCAATTTGGTTGCATACAATCTCGTTTATATTTGTCGTATAAATTATATTTTATGTCAAATTGTAAATGTTGTAGTAACGAAGAAGTGAATGAAAATCATCATAATGAACATTCACATAACCATGATCACGAACATAATCATGACAATAATAAATTATTTTTAATAATTAGTTTATTCCTATTTTTTGCAGGAATAATTATCCAATATGTTATAAAACCAGAATGGTTTGTCGATCAACAAATGGTTCGATTAGCATGGTTTTTAGTTTCATATATTTTTGTTGCTTATCCTGTTTGGGGAGAAACATTCAAACTTGCTAAGAAATTTGATTTTTTTAATGAATTTTCTTTAATGGGAATTGCTACTTTAGGTGCTTTTCTAATTGGTGAATACCCAGAAGGAGTTGCAGTAATGTTGTTTTATACGATAGGAGAAATGTTTCAAGAAGCAGCGGTAAACAAAGCACGAAATAATATAAAAGCTCTTTTAGATGTTCGTCCAGAAATTGCACATGTTTTTCGCAATGGTAAGTTTATCACAATAAAACCATCAGAAGTCGAAATAGATGAAATTATACAAGTAAAAGTAGGAGAAAAAGTTTCATTGGATGGTATTTTACTATCAGAAAAAGGAAGTTTTAATACTTCAGCTTTAACGGGAGAAAGTAAACCCTCTACTTATAAAAAAGGAGATTTAGTTTTATCTGGGATGTTGAATTTAGAAAATGTTGTAGAGATAAAAACAACGAAAAAATTTGAAGACAGTTCAATCTCTAAAATACTAAAAATGGTTCAAGAAGCTTCATCTAGAAAAGCTCCTACAGAATTATTTATTAGAAAATTTGCAAAAATATATACACCAATAATATTCTTTTTAGCACTTGCTCTTGTTACTATTCCTTACTTTTTTGTTGAAAATTATGTATTTTCTGATTGGTTATATAGAGGTTTAGTTTTTCTTGTTGTCTCTTGTCCTTGTGCTTTAGTTATTTCTATTCCTTTAGGATATTTTGGAGGAATAGGAGCAGCTTCTAGAAATGGAATTTTAATAAAAGGATCGAACTTTTTGGATTTATTAGCTCGTATAAATACTGTTGTGATGGATAAAACAGGAACGTTGACAGAAGGTGTTTTTCAAGTTCAAAAAATTGAAACAAATTATAATCAAGATGATTTTTTAAATTATGTAGCAGCATTGGAAAGTAAATCTACTCATCCGATAGCAAAAGCAATAGTGAATTATCATCATTCTGACTTTATAGTGACTGATGTTGAAGAAATTTCAGGAAAAGGATTAAAAGGAATTGTAAACTCTAAAATAGTTTTAGCTGGTAACTCAAAACTTTTAGATCAATATTCAATTTCCTATCCAGAAACAATAAATAATGTTGTAGAAAGTATTGTTGTTGTAGCAATTGATAATCAGTTTGCAGGATATATTATTGTTGCAGATAAAATAAAATCTGATGCACAAGAGGCAATTCATAAAATGAAGAATCTTGGAGTTACAGAAACAATTATTTTGAGTGGAGATAAAGATGTTATTACTCAGAAAGTAGCAAAAGAAGTCGGCGTAAATTTGGCTTATGGTGAATTGTTACCAGAAGGAAAAGTCAATAAAGTTGAAGAACTGAGAAAGGATGTTCACAAAAAAATAGCTTTTGTTGGAGATGGAATTAATGATGCTCCTGTATTAGCACTAGCCGATGTAGGAATTGCAATGGGAGGATTGGGAAGTGATGCAGCAATAGAAACTGCAGATGTAGTTATACAAACGGATCAACCATCTAAAATTGCTACAGCTATAAAAATAGGTAGAGAAACAAAGAAAATTGTAATTCAGAATATAATTCTTGCTATGGGAATAAAGGCAATTGTATTGTTGTTAGGAGCAGAAGGAATTGCGAATATGTGGGAAGCTGTTTTTGCAGATGTTGGTGTTGCATTATTAGCAATTTTGAATGCTGTTAGAATACAACGTATGAATTTTAAGAATTAATGGTTTGTTTTTAATAATCATTTTTATTGAAATTATGAATTTGCAATAGTGATTGTAGCGGCATCCTTTTTAGATTGAACATTTCTACTTGGTTCTTGAGCAAAGTTGAAATGCAGTAACCAAGTTGAAAATACAATGACCAATCTAAAAAGATATAGCGGAAAGCACGGTGCGAAGCAATTGCCCAAGAGAAGATAAGTATACTTTTTTTAAAAAAAATAAATAACTTTAATAGGTCTTTTTTGAATTTAGGGTATTTAATAAAATAAAAATAAAGCGACAGGTTTGTCGCTTTATTTTTTTAGATAAAGATTTTTCATTAAATCTAAATCAACGTTTAAAATATTTGATAAATAATTTTCTACATTTCCGAAATGTCTCTTGATGTAGAAAAAAGATGTTTCGAGGTATTCGGGCAGTACATCAATTAAGTACTTATAATTGGGATCTATTTTCAGAATATGACCATATTTTTGTTCTAAAAATATATTTGAAGCCAAATAATCATTCATAATTGTTTCTTCATCGACATTTAAAGCAGATAAAATCATTGCGGTTGCAAAGCCTGTTCTATCTTTACCAGCAGTACAATGAAAAAGTATTGGAGTTTTATTTTTATGCTGTACAATATCAAAAAAGTTTTTATACTTTTCTTGGCATGTTTTATCTAGAACAAAATCTTTGTAAATGTTACGCATAAATTGTTTCGGGTTTGGAATTCCAGCTCTAAACTGCGCCATTAAATCATCAAAATGTCCAGAAGAAATATCTAAATGAACTTCGTGATTGCAACTATTAGGAATATGATCATGATTTTTTAAACGCTCGTGAGTTGTTCTCAAATCAATGATGGTTCTTATAGGATATTTGTTTAATTTTTCTAAATCGTCATCAGTTAAATTAGCTAAATCGTCAGAGCGGATAAGTAAACCATTGGCTATACTTTCATTATTTTTGTTAATAATACTTCCTAAATCTCTACAATTAAAACTTCCTTCGAGAGGAATTATTCTTTCTTCAATTTTATTATTGTCAATAATACATTGCATTTCTATGTCTGTTTTAGGTTATTTTTTAACACTAAAAAGTTACGAGTTATTAATGAAAATTAAATGTTAAAAAAACTATAAATTTTTCTTTTTTTAATGTTTTATATTGATCAAATTAAAATTTAATTTATATTCGTGTAGAATTAGATTAAATCTAAATAGAAAGATGGGAGATAAAATAAAAATTATAAAAGAGAAGTTTATTCTTAAGAAAAAAGAATTTGTAACTCCTCATCTAATAAGAGTTTATTTGGAAAATAATGATGTTTCTTTATTTGAGAATACATCTTTGGGAGGAACATGTAAGTTGTTATTTCCTCCATTAGGTATAAGAGATATACATTATGCAGAATATGATGATACTTCAAAAAAATGGATTTCTCCATCTGATAAATTTAAACCAGTTTCTCGAACATATACTTTAAGAGGAATTGATGCCGAGAATAATCAAATTATTATCGATTTTGCAAACCATGGTGTAAATGGTCCTGGTTCTCGCTGGGCAAATGAAGCTGTTGTTGGTGATAGAATTGGAGTTTCTATGAAATCAAAGAAAAAAGATTTAGTATCAAAAACAGACTTTGTTGTTTTAGGTGCGGATTTAACAGGATTACCAGTCATCTCTACAATTATAGAAACATTATCAGCTCATGTCAAAGGGATTGTTTGTGTAGAAGTTCCTACAGAGAATGATATTCATACAATAGAATCAAAAGCAGATTTAGAATTTAAGTGGATTGTAAATCCAAATGTAGGAAAAGGTTCTGCATTATTTGATTTAATAAAAAAACAAAAATTCCCGAAAAGAAAAGAAGGTAAACGTTTTGCTTATATAGCAGGTGAATCAAAATCTGTAAAAGAATCAAAATCTTTTTTCAAAGACGATTTAGAGTGGAAAAAAGATGAATTTTACTGTACTTCTCATTGGAAGGCTGGTAAATCAGAAAAAAATGCTTTAGAAGATTGTCACTCTAAAATAGAAGAAGAATCTTTAATTAAGATATTTTAAAATTATTTATAATAGAATTTAATAATAGAATTAGTTTAAACAATTACATTAATAGATATTAAGCTTTTTTAATTTATAGAGAAATGGAAACTTTTTTTGAAAGGTTTCCATTTCTTTTATACTGTTTTATTCTTTTATAACATTTGCATTTAATGAAGCTAAAACTTCTTGTGTGATATCTTTACCTCCACTAATGTTTCTATACAATGCTCCAATAGTATAAATAGGTCCCCAAGGAATTCCCCACCAGCCTAAAATAAATGTTATAACAGAAAATCCTATACTATATTTCACAGTAGATTCTCCTGATTTAATGAAATAAATATCACTACTTCTCTTAAATGTCATGATTAAAATAGATATACAATATTGAAAAATAACGAATTTAGCTCCATTATTTAATTCATGATTGATTTGATCTACGCTCAATCCTTCGGTGTTTTTAATTTGTATCATTTAGTTTTTTTTAGGTTGATTATCATATATATATATTTTGTAAATATACTGTTTTGTACAAAAAAAATAAATATATTTTTTGTATATTGAAAAGATAAATTAAACAACTACCTATGAAAAAATTTAAAGTTATTAATGTAACAGAATATTGGTCTACAACGAAATTATCAAGAAAGATTGAAGCAAAATTAAATACATTATCTCTTGACGGATATGAAATTGTTAGTGTTTCTGTAGGGATGAATATGTGGTATTTCCCAACGGCTTATATTACAGTTTATAAAGAAATATAAACATTGCTATTTAAGTAAACAATTTTGTTGGAACAAGTTTTATATTTGAGAAAATTATAAAAAATAATTATTTTGAAAACGGAACGATTAATTCTAAATGGAGATTATAAGTTGATTACTGAATTGAATGAATTTAGAATGAGTTTATGGGTAAATAGTTTTGGGATACTAAATGTTTCTACAAATGAAGAAATTGTTCCTGTAATTTCTACATTTCATTTAGAAGATTATACTGAAGAAGATATTATGTTAAAAGTAAAATTTAGTATTTATCCGAATGGAGCAAAAAATTATGAAGTAGAGTTTAATTTAGTTGATTCGTCTTTTATTTATCAAAACAAAACTTATTCTTTAAGTGCGTATAAACAAGATTTTTTTGAGATATAATTGATTTATATAAAATTTTATCTATCCGCAATAGCAATAGTAGCGGCATCCTTTTATAAACAATTTTATAACGCGTGATTGATTGTTTATAAAAGATACAGCGAATAGTGCGCCCCATAGGGATTGCCCAAATAATTAAACTAAAAAAATAAAAGTCTGTTTAAATACTATTCATAAAGAATAATTTAAACAGACTTTAAAAAAATAAATAAGATAGCTAATAATTCTTTTCTGTTTTAGAAAGGCATTATAAGTTTGAATACGATGTTGCGTCCCATATTATAAATCCCAGAGTTTCCTCTTGAAGATGTGTTATAATACTCGAAATATTTTAATCGATTAAGATGAGATTGATAAGCTTTGTCGAATAAATTATTTGCTTGAACAATAAACTGTATATTTTTATTTTTTGAATAATTGATTTCTGTTGTAACTCCTAAATTAAATAATGTATAGGATGATGTTCTAGTTTCTGTACCATTTAAACCTAAAAATCTATTCTGTGTGGCTGTATATTCCATTTCAAATTTTGGAATGATGGCTGTAAAATACTTTGATTTCGGTTTTATTTCTTTAGAAATTCCACTGTTTATTGACATTGGAGGTATAAGTGGTAAATATTCTCCTTCATTCCCTTTTCCTTTGAATACCGAAGCGCGGTTGAATCCATAAATAACACTCATACTATTATCCCAACGAAACCCTTTTAATTTCTCTGGATGTAAAGAAAATGAAACTTCTGCTCCATATAATTGTGCTTTCGATTGTTCGTATTTATAGGTTCTATTTCCTTGTGCGTCTACAACTGGATTTCCTTGTGCATCTACAACCATAGACATATAAATATAGTTTTGTATGTTGTTATTAAAAATACTTACTTCTCCAGAAAAATCTCTGTATTTTAAACTAATTCCTATATCTTCTTGTAAAGAAAATTCTGGATTAAAATTTCGATTTCCTAAATAAATAATATGTGCTCCAGGATCTAAACCATTACTTCCTATTTCTGTAATATTTGGTGCTCTGTATGCGCGTCCAATATTTGCTTTTAAACTAATATTTTTTGATGCTTGAAATGTAGTTCCTATACTTCCACTAATTCCATTAAAATTCTTATTATAATTTTCAAATTGGAGATTTGCACCTTCATCATTCGCATTAGCTTGTTGTTCGAATCCAGTAGTTGGATTTGTACCAACATAAAAATCATTCCATTTTACTTTTCGTAAATCATAACGAATACCACCACTAATGCTCCATTTTTCTTTTTTCCATTTACCATATAAATAAGCACCGCCATCAAATAAATCATAATTTGGAATAGGAAAATCTGTTGCGTCCATATTTTTATTATTTTGTAACATTCCGTTTACACCAACAGATATTTCAATATTTGAAAATCTTGGGGCATTGTATCTTACATTATAATTTAAGGTATTTAGTCGCATATACATTCCTGCTTGTTTTGGATCTGTTGGATGAGTAAATTCTCGTCTGATATTTTGTTGACCACCAACTAAAACATCAATATCTCCTTTTCCAATTTCATAGAAACTATGTAAATAAGCTCTATAATGTTGTATATGTTGAGATAAATCTGGTATTTTATATGATTTTAATTCTTTATCAGAAACAATAGGACGATTTAAAATATCATCGTTGTCACCTTCAAAAATTTGTTTTGTAAATTTTCTTGAGATTGAATCTCTACTTCCATCAGGAATTCCTTGTCTATTGTCATACAATGTAAAATTAAGGTGTGTGTATCCTTTTTTCGATTTATAACCCACTAAAGCTGCAAAGTTTTTCACATTAAAATTTGTTAAATAGACTTTTCCATCAATCGGGTTTTGGTAATTTTTGGCCATTCTATAAGAACCACTTAAACCAAAAAGAAAATGTTTATCAGAATAACTTAAACGTAATCCATTCCCAATAAGACTATTATTCGTTTGGTATTCATTGGTATATTTCCCGTGTAATTTACCATCTCCCTCTTTTGGAATAAATGGGAATAAACTAATTACTCCAGCAATTGCATCAGAACCATATAAAAGACTTGCAGGACCTTTTATAACTTCTGCTTTTTCTATTGTATAATCGTCTATTTCTATGCCATGTTCATCACCATATTGTTGGCCTTCTTGTCGCATTCCATCGTACATTGTTAAGACACGATTGTATCCTAAACCATGTATAAATGGTTTCGAAATATTGGGTCCTGTTTTTACTGCATTTAATCCAGGCACATTTTTTACAAGGACATCAATAATATTGCTTTCAGCAGTTCTTTCAATCTGTTTTAAAGATACAGGAGCAATAGAAATAGGATTTTCTCTTAGTAAAGTTGCCCTTGTGGTTCCAGTAACTACAATTTCGTCTAATTTATTTGTTGTTTCTGGCTTTAGAAAAATAGTATAATCTGTTTTGTTAGCTTGTAATTGTATTGTATCTGTTTCGTAACCTAATGCTTCAACAATTAATTTAATGTTAGTACTATTTTGATTAATTTCTATTTTGAAATTTCCTTTATTATCTGAATTGATGCTTTTAGCTGAATTTTCTTCTTTGATGTTACTTAATTCAATCGGTTTCTTAGTTTCCAAGTCTTTAACTGTTCCACTAATTGTGACTTGTTGAGCAATCCCGAGCACTGAAAAAGAGGAAAATAATATGAGTAGAATTATTTTTTTCATTCTATGTGTTATTAATATTTATGACAAACTTAATAAAGTTAGATAAGTCTAACAAAATTATTTTTAATGAAATTTAAAATAATTACAAAAACAAAACAAGTTGACTAAGATTTATTCATTTGAATTCTAATTTTAGAAAATTAATTTTTTGGTAAGCTTATTAAATAAAAAAAATACTGATTTATAGCTGTTTATAAATTGAGTATTATTAATTATATCAACTAACTTTTTTAAAATTTTATTTAAAAAATCACTTTTGTTTAAAATTTATTTATACATTTGTTCCAACAAAAAGAAAATAATGTACACAATTCAATTCCATCATCATCATCATCATACTTGCACTCAAGCGAGCTGATTATGATATGGACATGTGTCAAATAATATATCTAAATCCCGTTTGAGTAAATCAAACGGGATTTTTTTATTACTTTCTATTATTTTAATTTTCTCTTTCAGATTTACTCAAACAAAAAATATAAAAATTATAAAATGAGTAAATTAAAAATAGCCATTCAAAAAAGTGGAAGACTAAGTGAAAAATCACTTGAATTATTGAAAGATTGTGGAATTAAAATATCTACAAGCAATAGAAAGTTAAGAACAGAATCATCTAATTTTCCAATCGAGGTATTATTTCTTCGCGACGACGATATTCCTCAATACGTAGAACAAGGAGTTGCTGATATTGGTATTCTAGGAGAAAATGAAGTTTGGGAAAAAGACAAGAATATTAATAATGTTCGCAAATTAGGTTTTGCAGGTTGTAAACTTTGTTTAGCTATCCCAAAGGATGAAATTTATACAGATTTATCATATTTCGAAAATAAAAAAATAGCAACTTCTTATCCTAAAATCTTAGGAAACTTTTTCCAAGAAAAAGGAATCAATGTAAAAATAGAAGAAATTGGCGGAAGTGTAGAAATTGCTCCGAGTATCGGCTTAGCCAATGCAATTTTTGACATTGTTTCTACAGGTTCTACTTTATTAACAAATGGATTGAAACAAGTTGAAACTGTTGTAGAATCTGAAGCTATTTTAGTAGCAAATAAAAATTTAGATACAGAAAAACAAGCGATTCTAGATCGTTTGATGTTCAGAATAGAAGCTGTAAAACAATCATCGGAGAATAAATATATATTACTTAATGCTCCGAATGATAAATTAGAAGAAATTATTGGTTTACTTCCTGGTATGAAATCTCCTACTGTTTTGCCTTTGGCACAAGATGGTTGGTCTTCTATACATACTGTTGTTAAAGAAGATACGTTTTGGGACATTATTGAGCAATTAAAAGAATTGGGCGCAGAAGGTATTTTGGTATTAGAAATAGAGAAAATGATTCTGTAACAGTTTGTCTGTTTTTAAGTGATTAAGTTTTTAACTTATATATGAATAACTAAAAAAAAACTGAAACACTTAATAACTGAAACACTTAAACACTTCAAATAATGAAAACATACACACAACCACAAATATCTGATTGGGCAGAACTAACAACACGTCCAACAAAAGAAGCAAAAGATTTACAAAAAATTGTATTAGAAGTTTTTGATAAAATAAAAACAGAAGGAGACAAGACTTTGGTAGATTTTACAGCACAATTTGATAAAGTTCAATTAACAAATCTATTTGTAACAAGCCAAGAAATAGACGAAGCAAATGAACTAATCTCAAATGATTTAAAACAAGCTATACAATTAGCTGCATCAAACATAGAGAAATTTCACTCAGCGCAGTTTGAGAAAAGTAATGTTATAGAAACAACACAAGGAGTACAATGTTGGCGAGAATCTCGAGGAATAGAAAATGTAGGAATTTATATTCCTGGAGGAACAGCTCCATTATTTTCAACAACACTAATGTTAGGAATTCCTGCAAAATTAGCAGGTTGTAAAAACATTATTTTATGTACACCTCCAAATAAAGAAGGAAAAATTCACCCCGCTATTTTATATACAGCCAATCTTATAGGTATAGAAAAAATAGTAAAAGTTGGCGGAATTCAAGCTGTCGGAGCCTTAACATTCGGGACAGAAACAATCAATAAAGTTGATAAAATTTTTGGTCCAGGAAACCAATACGTAACAGCAGCCAAACAAGTCGCTCAAAATTTTGGAGTAGCAATAGATATGCCAGCAGGACCAAGCGAAGTTTTAGTTATTGCAGACGAAACATCTGTACCCAAATACATTGCTGCAGATTTATTGTCACAAGCTGAACACGGAACAGATTCTCAAGTAATTTTATTAACAAATAACGAGAATACTTTAAACGAAACATTAAAGGAATTAGAGAATCAATTAGCTGTTTTACCTCGAAAAGAATTTGCGCAACAAGCACTTAATAATTCAAGAGGGATAGTACTGAAAACGATAGACGAATGTGTTACATTTTCCAATATCTATGCTCCAGAACATTTAATTTTTGCATGTGAATCAGCTGAAAATTATATCCCAAAAATCATCAATGCAGGTTCAGTTTTTCTAGGGAATTATTCGTGCGAAAGTGCAGGAGATTATGCTTCGGGAACAAATCACACTTTGCCAACTAATGGTTATGCAAAAAATTATTCGGGTGTTTCTTTAGACAGTTTTATCAAGAAAATTACCTTTCAGAAACTATCACAGCAAGGAATCAAAAATATTGGTCCTGCGATAGAGTTAATGGCAGAAGCCGAAGAATTATTTGCTCATAAAAATGCAGTAACCTTAAGATTGCAAGACTTAAGTGATAAAGCATAAAATCATCAAATAATTATAAAAGGGCGTTCCCTTCGGTCGGGCTTTACGTTGCAATCTTT
>DJDD01000177.1 GCA_002430925.1 Flavobacteriales bacterium UBA5933 | reverse complement strand
CAATATTGAATAAAGCTAAATCAATTTGCAATTTATTATTAAAAAAATCTGATTTCAATCCAGTTTCTATTTGATAGCTATTTTCTGATTTAAAGGGCTTATCTGATCCGTATTTTTTATAATTAACAACATAATCTGCTGCGATTGGTACATAACCTTGAGAATAATTAGCAAAATAATTAATACTAGAACTTACCTTGTATGTTAATCCTACTCGTGGTAAAAATTTATTTTGTGTCGCTGTATATGGTGTTGTAGGATCTGCACTTTCAGATACATAATGCTCATAACGTAAACCAAATAACATTTCTAAACGATGATATTTTATTTGATCTTGTACATATATTCCAGTCGTTTTATAAGAACTTAAAAAAGGGAAAGTTGCTTGTTTCAACCATATATAAGATGATAAATCTTTACTTTCATAAACAGGATTATTCAAATCGAAAGTTAATGGAACAGTTTTTCCATCCACTGTTTTACTTCTTGCTTCTTTTTGTTGATTGTCGGAATCTGGCTTATATTGTGAATAATCAACACCAAAAATAATATTCTGTTTTAAATCTTGCTTACCAATTTTATAATTCAAATAAGAAACAGCATTATCTGTATAATCTTTTGCTTGTCGAGATAAGAATCTCATATTAACAATTGTATTGTTGGGTGCATCAGCAAAAGTATTCAATGTTCTATGTTCATTTAAATCCTCTTGATAAATTGATTTAGCATAATTTACAGTCAAGGTTAAATTATCTAAAATTTTCTGTTCTAATTTAGCTCGAAAATTAAATGTTTGTGTTTTAAAAAAATCTGATGGTTGTGATAACGTAAACGAGCGATTCATTGCATATAAATCATTTTGCTTCACTCCCATTCCTCTATCCAAATAGCCATCAAAATTATCATACGTTAAATCTACATCTATTCGTGTTCCTTTTCTTGGTTTAAATGTTAGAGAAGGAGCAACTGAAAATATTTTTTGACTATTATTCTTTCTAAATGTTTTACTGGTTTGATAGCCTGCATTAAATCTATAAAATAATTTATCATTAATTGGCCCCCCAATATCCACCGTTGTTCTGAAAGTTTCAAAACTTCCTGATGAAAAATTAACCTGACCTTTAAATTCTTCTAAAGTTTTTTTTGTGACTAAATTTATTGTTCCTCCAGGGACTATATCTCCAAAAAGTGTACCTCCAGAACCTTTTAAAATTTCAATTCTCTCTAAATTAACTGTCAATGGCGAATTAAAATAACTTGTTCCATAGCCATATCCAGAACGTAACCCATTTACTAAACGTAAACTATTACCATATCCACTGCTAAATCCTCTTAAAGTATAATCGTCATACGATGATGCTTGATTTACTCCTGTAAGATCATGAACCATATCAGAAACTTTAAACGCTTGCTTATCTTCCATTTGTTGTTCACCAACAATACTTATGGTTTGAGGAATATCTTTTAATTTCCCATTAAGTTTTCCTTCAAAATCAATGTTATTTTGTGAATAGGATTGTTTATTGTTAGAGCGAACAAGAACTTCATTTAATTCTGTATCACTTTTAGATAAATAAATTTTTAATCCATTTTTATCATCCCAATTTTTATCATTTACAATAAAAGTAAATTTTTCATCATTATTTTGAATGACCAAAGAAACTGGAAAATCAACGGCTTTATCTAATTTAAAATTACCATTTGCATCTGTATAAACTATATCGTTTTGATTTTCAAAATGAATAACTACATCTGCAAGAGCTTGGTTTTCTTTGTTAAAAACTTGACCAAATAAGATATGCTTTTCTTGTGCTTCTACAAAAATTGTAAAAACAAAAAACAAAAAAAAGAATCTAAATTTTAAATTAGAAAAATGTTTCATTGTAATTTTATATTAAATTAACTCTTTTCTCATGTGATAAGTAGGAAAACCACTTTCATCACACAAAAGATCTAAAGTGAACCCTTGTTTTAACCAAAATTCATAAGCACCAGGTAAACTAGGATGTGTATGTAAATACAACCTATAAATATCTTTTTCTATCGCCTTTTGTTCTAGTTCTTTAAATAATTTTGTTGCTAAACCATTTCTCCTATACTGTGGTTCAACAAATAAACGAGCAACCTCAACAGTACTTTCTTGTCCAATTGTAAGGTGAGGAAATCTATAATCAAAAGCCATCATTCCTATAACTCCAACAAGATTATTGTTTTCATCCTTCGCTTGTAAAAAAATCCCTTCTTGATTTTCTATATAATTTTGAATAAAATTCTGTAAATCAGCAGGAACAAAATTAGAATCCAACGTTGGAAACAATTCTCTTCTGAAATTAATTACGTAGGGTAATATTTCTTCGACATGTTTTAAATCCACAGAAGATATATTTATATTTTTCATAAAATTATTATCGTTTTAAATCAGGAACATATAATGTTTTTCCTTGATGAGAAAGACTAATTAATGGTAATTCGTATGTTTCTTGTAAAATAGACTGAATTTCGTCTTGATTATAATTTTTCAAGTCAATTAATTGACGGTTTTTCATCATAAAAAAACTATCACCATACATAAATGCTAAATTGGGATCGTGCATTACACAAAGAACTGTTTTTCCTTGTTGAACCAAATCTTTAAGGGTTTCTAAAACTAAAACTTGGTAATGTAAATCCAAATGGTTTGTTGGTTCATCTAACATTAAAATATCAGGATTCTGAACCAAAACTCTACACAATAAAACCAATTGTCGCTCACCACCAGATAAAGATGTATAGGCCTTATCTTTTAGATGCCAAAGATTAAACCTAGCTAATAACTGTTCAACAATTTCAAAATCTTCTTTCTTTGGAGAAAATCTCGAAAATGAAGATCGACCAGTCATCACGACATCAAAAACTTTGAATGGAAATGTTGTTTGATGAAATTGAGTTAAAAAACCAATACGTAAAACTGAAGAACCTATTTTAATTTTCTTTCTTTCTTCATTACCAATAAAAACATTCCCTTGATATTTCTTTTCTAAACCAGCTATTACATTAAAAATAGTAGATTTTCCACTACCATTTTTTCCCATAACTATGGATAACTTTGATTCAGGAAAATCAACATTTACGTTATCTAAAATTTTTTGTTTACCATAAGTAAACTCTAAATTTTGTATTTTAATCATCGCTTCCATTAATTCCAATTTGCAGCATTTTTGCGCATTAAATAAATAAAAATAGGTGCACCAATTAACATCGTAAAAACACCAACAGGAATTTCAAAAGGCATTACTGTTCTAGAAAAATCATCAATAATCAAAAGAAGAGTTCCTCCAATACTAATGTTTGCCCAAACCGTTTTTTCGTTATTAGGACCAAAAAACATTCGACTAATATGCGGAACAATTAATCCGAACAAACTGATAACGCCAACAGCAGCAACACAAGCAGCTGTGATTAATGTAGAAACACCAATTAATAATACTTTTAATAAACCTGGCTTCACTCCTACTGCAAGCGCTTCTTCATCTCCTAATGACAATAAATTTAATTTCCATCGAAATAATATAATCACCAAAAGTCCTATAATAATTGGATAAAATGCAATTTCTACTTTTTCCCAAGATGCAGTATGTAAATTTCCCATTGTCCATTGTACAATCGCTTGTAATTTATAAGGATCACTTATATACTGTAACAAAGTAAGAAAAGCAGTGAATATTCCAGAAATTATCATTCCTGATAAAACCATACTAATCAAAGAACTTTTTACATTCGTTTTTGAAATTAAATAAGTCAATAAAACAGCACTTACACCAAAAACGAAAGCAGATAAATTAATTGATAAAAATGGAACTACCATTGCTAAAGCTGCACCTACAGCAGATCCTGATGAAATACCTAAAGTAAATGGATCTACAATTGGATTTCTGAAAATTGCTTGTAACACATTACCCGATGAAGCTAATGCTGCGCCAATCATAAAAGTAAGAACAATACGAGGTAATCTAACTTGCCACAATATTGTTTCTATACTTGACTGCTCAATTGAACTATTATTTTTTAAAAAATATTGATTCAAGGCAGAGCTACTGTAATGTAACAAATTAGGAATACTAATAAAATTAGTTGCACCCATTGTCATAGACATTATAATAACAACTAAAGGTAAAATTACCAGTAAGCAGAGAGATTTTATATTAATTGACATTGGTCGTAAAAAGATCTTGTTTTTGATACAATTCTAATAAATCAGCTTTTATTTCTTTATTCAATTCTTCTGATGAATATTCAGAAGGATAACACCAATTTCTCAATTGTTTCGCAAATAATAAAAATTTAACTGTATGGGGATCATAATAAAATGAAGGATTCATCGCATAAACTTTTTTATCCTTAACAGCTGGTAAAGCAGTCAATTCTTTAAGATTATAAACTTCATTAATATCAGAATTCCATAAAATAATTAAATCAGGATTCCATTTATAAATTGATTCTGCACCAACATTAGGAGATTCCATTTGTAAGGGACAAACATTTTCTGCACCAGAAAGTTTAATAGCTAAATCCAATAAAGTTCCTTGACCAGAAGTAGAAAAAATACGACCTTTTGACCAAGCATAATATACCTTTTTAGGTTTTTCTGCAATGGGTTTTTTCAGTTTATCTGCTTCTTTTTTTACATAAGAAACTATCTCTTCAGCTCTTGTCTTTTTTCCAAGTAAAGTTCCCATTCCTAATAGTTCCTTATAAATTTTTTCTTGACTTAAACTAGAAACTGTAAATACAGGAATAGATAATTCTTCTAACTGTTGAATAGTTTCTACATTTTGTTCATAAACAATAACCAAATCAGGTTGCAAACCAACAATTGTTTCTATATTGCTTGATCCACCACCAAATGTTGGCGTAGCTATTGTTTTATTTTTAATACGAGGATCTAAATCAGCATAAAATGGATACTTACCTTCTGTCTGATAAACTTGTTGAGGAATTCCTACGACTTTATCTTGGGCATGTAGCATATAAATTTCATCCAAAGAAGGCTCGAAAAGAACAACTACTTTATTCGCTTCTTTTGGAAGACTTACTATTTTTCCACGACTATCTTCAGCGTTTACTCCATTCACAGTATCATTTTTTGAATTTGAATGACAACTTTGTAGGAATACAAAACCTAAGAATAGATAAATGATTCGAAGATATTTTTTGATATTCATGATTTAATTATTTACCACTTTTTTTAATAAGAATTCATTCAATAATTGTTCTTCTATTAAATTAATCTTAGTTGGAAAACGTTCTGATAACTGCTCGTACATTCTACCGTCATAAGGCATTAATAATTGATGTTGATTAGTATGAGCTGTATAAATAGGTAAATGACGATTTCCTACAAAATAACAAAAATCAGCGGCATCAGACATAGATTCTGCAACAAACTGGATACACAAAGCTGGTTTAATATATACAGTCGCTATCTCATTGTTTTCGAATAGCAATCTATCACCATTCTGCCACTCATTTCTATTTTGTAAACGGAGCTCTAATGTCAAACCAGTTTTTGTTTTACGTGTAATTTTTTGTTTTCGAATCTCAAACCATTCTATCGATAATAGGTCAGATTCATTTTGTGTCTGATCTACTTTTGTTTTGACTTCATCAATAACAATTAACTGATTATCCATTATCTATTTGTATTAATTAGCTTGTTTAGCAGCTTCTTTTTTTAACTGTACTTTTTCTTTCAACCATTGGCACCATTCATCAATTCCTTCTCCATTTAAAGTACTAATTGTTTGCACCTCTAAATTAGGATTAACTTCTTGTGCATCTTTTGTTACAGCTTCAATAGAAAAAGGAACATAAGGCAATAAATCTGATTTAGAAACCAACATTAATTCACTTGTAAGGAACATACGAGGATATTTTTTTGGTTTATCATCTCCTTCTGTTGTTGCAATAAGTGTTACACGATAATCTTCTCCTAAATCGAATGCTGAAGGACAAAGTAAATTCCCAACATTTTCGATGAATAATAAATCTGTGTTATCTAAGTTGATATGATCCAAAGCTTGTAAAATCATTTGTGCTTCTATGTGGCACATACCTCCAGTAACAATTTGTAAAGCATTAATCCCAACTTCACGCATACGTACAGCATCCCTTTCTGTTTCTGGATCACCAACTAAAACTGAAATATTTAATTCTTTACCTAAACGTTTACCAATTTCTTGTAATAATGTTGTTTTTCCTGACCCTGGAGAAGAACAAACATTGATGATACAAACATCTTTTAAACGTTCTCTAATCGCATTTGCAACATAATCATTTGCTTTTAATAAATGTAAAGTTGTATTATCGCACTGAACAGAACCTACTCTGTTCCCAGCACTTTTTGGATTTTGTGTATTAGTTGACATAATTTTATATTTGAAAAAATTTTTATTTATTTTTAAATAGAACTTGTGATATAAAAAGTTCATTTCCTTTTACAATAGTACTCGATGGCGTTGAGCATTTGTCACAGACAAATTTGTGATATTTTACTTCGAAATTTTCATGACAATTTTCGCAATAAGCTACAATATCATTTACCAACACTTCTAATTCTATATCATTATATTCTTTGTTGTCTGCAATAAATGCATCAAAAGCATTTTGTATCAACACTGGTTGTACATTTGATAAAAGCCCTGCTGTAATCTGAACTTTCGCCACATCTTCTATCTGAGAATCATAATGATCGTTTAACGTATCAAATATGTCTTTAACAATACTTAATTCGTGCATAATTTTATTTTTTAATTTTTTTACTGCTATTTGTAAATGTTTAGAAACATGACAAAAACAATAATGCTTTTAAATCATTAAAATGAACGATAAACCATAAATTAATACTTAAAAAAAAGAATATCTTACTATAATTTAAAAATAAATCAGAAAATAGGTTGATATAAATGGTTTAATTATAAACTAAATATAATGAATTCATTTCTAAAACAATTATTTTATTTTTATTTTACTCGCTTATAAACTTATATAAATCAATACATTTCATTCATTATAAAGTTTACAATGCTATAAACTGCAATATGAAATTATAGTATTTCTTTCTATTGTTTATTTTAAGTGAATAGTCTTCTTCAGTGAATTTATGGATTACTTAATACCTTTCATTTCGATTGTAAAATTAAATCAAACTCTTACTTAAATTATTATTCAAAAAATTAGATAAATGTTCAAAAACATTACAAAAAAATATTCAACACACATTTTAATTCACACTTTTTTACTTAGGTAAAAGATAATATTCTTCTATCAATCTCTTTTATAATCAAGGATTCATAAAATAAAGACATTGACTAATATACAATGGTATCAATTTATATTTTTGAAGAATTTCACAACTTATTATGATATCATTAAGATTTGAGTAAGTGATTTTTCATTGTCTTTAAGATGAAAGGAATTACAACAAACATAATCATGACGAATGTGATTCTTAATCAAAAGTTAGAATGAATAGCTTAATTTTGAAACAAAAAATAACAACTACTAAGAATTAACTAAATGAACCAAATAAAATCATTAATCGGCTCATACAATACAATTGGCAATATGAAAATTGGGCAAATTTTGAATATGATTCATCTATAATTGACCAAATAGTTATAAGATTTGCTTTAGAAACAGGCGAATTAAAAGGAATGATTGAAGAACCCAAAATTAATACTAAAGTTTTAAGCTTTTAATAAATTATGTTTATTTTTTGGCAATCCCTTCGGGTCGTGCTTTATCGCTATATCTTTTTTGATTGGTCATTGGGTAAATGTCGAAATGTATCCAATCAAAAAAGGATGCCGCTTCAATCACTATTGCAAATTAATAACTAAAAATAAAAGAATTATATAACTAAGAAGAATAAAACGATTATTAGAGACAATTAAAAAATAGTTTAAACAACTTCACTAAAATTATACATTAAAAAATCCCCAACATTCCTATTGAGGATCAATACTATTTTAAAGATAGACTTCTTTACAACCTTCCACCTACTCCTTTAAACTTATCAATAAATGTACTGATACGTTGAAATACGGTTTGTTTCTTTGTTAAATATTGAGGATTTAACGGACTCATTTTTGGTAAAATGGCGTTTAATTCTGTACCATTAGAAGTTGCGTATTCACGTTTCAAAGATGACTCAATGTAGCGTTTCGTTGCTTCTTCGTTTAAGTTCTCTTCTTGGATTAATTCGGTTGCTTCTTCTTTTTGTTTGACTTGTGCATATTTAAAGAATGAATCAATAACCGTTGCTTTATCTGGAATGGTGTCTAAATCTGTTTCGTTAATAAAATCGACAACTAAAGATTCTTTTCCTCTATTTCCAATACTTGCACGAATTACTCGACTTACTTCTTCTACTAATTCAGCTTTGTCTTTCGTTTTCTTATTGTGTTCGAAAATTAATTCTAAAATATAGTCTAAATTGATTTCTTGGGATTTTAATAAATCAACTTCAAAAACTACATCCTCCCAATCAATATCAGAATTTTTAGGTTGCCCAGCTTCTTTTTCTTTTCTTAACCAATCACGAATATCATTATATGTCGAACGATAATCCTGTTCTTTACGCTGTGGTAAAAGATGAATCTTTTGCATTACAGCTAAATCATCGTCTGAAACATGGTACATTTCTTTGAACTCTTCTAAAGCTGTTACATCATTTAGATCAATATCTTGTAAGACTTTTAGACTCGTAAATTCATCATAATTTTGTAAGATATTTTCAACACGTAAGTATTCCCCAAATAATTTTGTAAACTCCTTTTTATCCTTCTCCTTTTCAATTGCATCTGGATTTGGAAATTTTTCATTTAATTCGTTAACTACTTCTATAAATCCTCTACGTGCATCACCTGTTGTTATATCTGTAAAACCTTCTAAATATTCTTTGTAGCTTTTTTCTAAAACTACATTTTTCGTTTTTTTATCCCCGAATAATGTAATTGCATCAATTGTTACTTGTTCCAAATCGCGGAACGTTACAATATTTCCGAATGATTTGGTTGCATCTAAAATACGATTCGTACGAGAAAATGCTTGAATCAATCCGTGATAACGTAAATTTTTATCCACGAATAAGGTATTTAGTTTTGGTGCATCAAAACCCGTTAAAAACATTCCTACCACGATTAATAAATCAATTTCTTTGTTCTTTACACGTTCCGAAAGATCTCGGTAGTAATTCTGGAACTCATCACTATCTACACCATAACTTGTTTTGAACATTTTATTGTAATTGTTGATCGCTTTCGTTAAGAATTCCTTCGCTGTACTATTCAGCGCAGATGGCTCGAATGATTCGTCTATAATTTCTCCTATCGCTGTTTGTCCTTCATTGGCTGCAAAAGAAAAAATAGTCGCTATCTTCAGTGGTTTTTCACTGTCTTTTTGCTGACGATTTAATTCCTCGTAATAACATTTTGCAGCATCCACACTACTTACGGCAAACATAGCATTAAATCCATTATTTCCACCTTTTGTACGGTGTGTTTTAATGCGGTAATTTTGTAAGATGTATTTCGAAATCTCGCTGATACGAGCAGGATGTAAAAATGCTTTTTTTGCATCTTCTGCATTCAATTTCTTTTCATCTATTTCTGTTTCTACTCCTTTGAATTGCGGCTTTACATTGTGATAATCAACTTTAAATTTCAATACCTTTTCATCTCGAATGGCATCTGTAATAACATAGGAATGTAACTCAGTTCCAAAAACACTTGCTGTTGTTTCTGCACCTAACGCATTTTCAGGGAAAATAGGTGTTCCTGTAAAACCAAATTGGTAGTATTTTTTGAATTTCTTTTGCAGATTTTTTTGTGCTTCACCAAATTGAGAACGGTGTGCTTCATCAAAAATAAATACAACTTGTTTATTGTAAATATCCAATTCATGATCTCCTTTCATTAAGTTATTTAACTTTTGAATGGTTGTCACGATAATTTTGTTGTCGTCTTTATCTATGTTTCTTTTTAAACCTGCTGTACTGTTTGATCCATTAACACTATCAGGCGAAAACTTTTGGTATTCTTTCATGGTCTGAAAATCTAAATCCTTTCTGTCGACCACAAAAAATACTTTATCCACAAAATCTAATTTCGTGGCTAAACGTGCAGCTTTGAAACTGGTTAAGGTTTTACCAGAACCCGTCGTGTGCCAAATGTATCCACCACTTTCTGACGATGACCATTTTTTGGTTTGGAAGGCACTTTTTATTTTCCATAAGATACGTTCTGTTGCGGCTATCTGATAAGGTCGCATCACTAATAATGTGTCTTTACTATCTAAAACTGTATAAGTTAACAATACATTTAATAGCGTATTTTTTTGGAAAAATGTTGCTGTAAAGTCTTTTAAATCTTTGATTAAGGTATTGTCTGCTTTTGCCCAATTCATCGTAAAATCGTAACTGTTTTTGTTACGCGTAACAGTATTTGCAAAATAGCGTGTATCTGTTCCGTTCGAAATGACAAACAATTGCAAGTATTTGAATAATGAATTGTCTGAATTAAAGCTCTCTTTGGAATAACGATGTACTTGATTAAAAGCTTCACGAATAGCAACACCACGTTTTTTCAACTCTACTTGAATCATTGGTAATCCGTTGACTAATATTGTTACATCATAACGATTGGCGTGCGAACCTGTTTGTTCTACTTGCGAAATGACCTGAACTTTGTTGCGTGTAATATTCTCTTTATCGACTAAGTAGATGTTTTGAATGTGTCCGTCATCAAATACAAAATCGTAAATGTGGTTATCATGTAGTTTACGCGATTTATCCACTAAGCTATCACCTGGTTTATCTAAATATTCGACAAGGAAACGCGCCCATTCGTTATCTGTAAATACCATATTATTCAATGTTTGTAGTTGCGTACGAACATTGGATAACATGGTATCCGTTGATTTTAAATTGGTCGGATTCTCATAGCCAAGATTGATTAAATCTTGGATGAATTCTTTCTCTAAAGCTGCTTCTGTTTGGTAAGCAGCTGGAGCCTCGTTCAAATCATAGAATTTGGTGTATTTGTCCAATACAATGTAATTGTTGGATTCTGCGATAGTCTTGTACATTTTATGTTATTCTAGTAGCTGTTAATATATGTTTGGTTTAATTCTGAGGAAAGCTTAATAACTTTTCTCTGTAATATTCGTATTGTTGGGTTCTTAATTTAATTTCTTTTGTAATTTCTTCTTCAATTGCCGAATGTGTAGCATCGAATTGATCTAATAATTTTACAATGCGTTCTTGTTCTTTAAGTGATGGAATTGGAATTTTTATTTTATCAAGAACAGTTTTAGTTAATGATGGAACACCACCGGCAAAATTCAATTTTTTTAAATCTTTTGTTTTTAAAAAATAGTAAAAATATTTAGATATAATAATTTCAATATTAATTCTAGTATAAAAAATTGTATCAACAGTCCAAAAAGGTTCATTAACATAAAATATATTACCTATAGAACCTTTTCTAGGAATAAGTACAGATTCTTCTTCATATATAGATGTATCTATATATCTCATAATACCTCCTGAACCATATACTGGGATTGAACCATTTTGAAATATTTTATGATCTTTACCATTAGAAATTTTAGCTATATCTTTTAACTCTTTCCATTCTACATCACTATTTTCAAAATTAAACAACTGCTCACGAAAGAACTCCTTTAGATTTGTATTGA
>DJDD01000201.1:15682-60755 GCA_002430925.1 Flavobacteriales bacterium UBA5933 | reverse complement strand
ACAATTTATTCTGGATCTTTTAAAAAATAAAACAATCCTTTAACATAAAAAAATAGCTTAACAGTCTTGTTAAGCTATTTTTTTATGTTTTTATTTAGAATAATTGAAGTTAAATTATAAATTTAATTAATTTTTTGTTAAAAAAAAGCTTGTTTAAGTTGTAATATTTTTTTTGGTATAATAATTTCTTAAGGTTAAAAACAATAAAAAAATAAAAATAATCTTAAAACATTCAATCATGCAAGAACAAGATGAAAACATTCAACCAGCAAACAAGAGCAAGAATGGTCTTATATTACCATTAGCATTAGTTGGGCTTTTATTAGCAGGAAGTATTGGTTACAACTTATATCAAGCAAATAAGTTAACTGATTTAGAAAAAAACGAAACTTTGAATTCTCAAATTCTTAAAAATGAAGTTAGCCAAAAAGATTTAGTTCGTAAACAATATGATTCTATTCTAAATGATTATACACAGTACAAAGCGAGAATAGAAGATCGCAACAATTTATTAGGAGATAAAGAGAATATGATTCAGTTAAAGAATCAAGATATTCAAGGAATTTTAGACAAAGAAAATCCTACTCCTGAAGAAATGAACCGAGCAAGAAAAATGATTTCTGACTTAGAAGGAAGTGTTAAAAACTACAAATCTGAAGTTTCTCGTTTACAAAAAGAAAATGCAATTTTAGTTCGTAGTGTTGATGAATTAAATAGTAAAAATGCAGCTTTAACAACTGATAATAATAATTTAAGAGAAAGTAATAAAGATCTTTCTTACAGTTATGAAACAGAAAAAAATGTAAGAGCAAAAGATAATGCCATCAATAAAACTAAAATAAACGATTTAAGTTCTACTTTATCAATTTCTAATCAACAAATTCATGGAATCAGAGTTAGAAAAAGTGGAAAAGAAGTGGAAAAAACTCGCGCAAAACGTATTGACAAAATTCGTGTATCTTTTGACGTAGATAGAAATTCTAGAACTGAATCTGGATCTAAAAAATTATATGTAGCCATCTACAATCCTGATGGAACTTTAGGTAATTATGCAAATTCTAAAGGTGGACAAATAGAATTAAGATCTGGAGAAAAAATCAATTATTCTGATGCTATTTCATTTGATTACACAAATGGTCAATCTAAAAACTTAGTATTTGATTGGAGTAATGATGAATTCCAAAAAGGTGTTTATACATTTAATGTATACGAAAACGGATTCAAAATTAGCCAAGCTAAAATTACTTTAAACTAATCATTTAAAATTTTCAAAACAATAAAAGCTCATCTTTCTTAGATGAGCTTTTATTGTTATAGAAATAATTTATTTTTCTTTTTGTAATAAATTTATACTAACTGTAGCCAATTCATTATTTGGATATTTCTTGAAAAGTGATTGATTTGGTATCAATCCTGTTTCTTGACATATTTTATGAAAAACATCTACTTCTAAAATATATTGATCTGAAAATCCATGTGTAGCATCATAAGCTGTAGCTGCTGTATTTCCTAAATTCTTTGCAGTTAAATTTGGTGAGATTGTATGCAATTCTATTAATAATAATCCATATTTCTCTACAAAAGGAGCCCATTTTTTTAAATGATTCAATAAATTTTCTTCTACATCATTATTAGATAATCTTTTTCCTCTAAAAGAAAATGCTCCTGTAGAAGAACTAATTCTATTTGCATTTGTTGCAAGAACATCTTCCCAAATTCTATTATGATCTAAAAATGTTCTTATATTCAATAAATCTCCTAATTCAATTGAATAATCTTCTTTTAAATCTTTTGATAATCTTTCTGGATCACCAATATCTCCCCAAATAACTTTAGCCCAGATATCATTTTTAATTAAATTCGCACGTGTTACTTTCAAAGCTGCTTGGTTGTAATCTGCACCTACAAGAAAAAGTGGAAATTCATCTAAATGTTTTCCTCGTAAAGTTTGTCTTTCTATCACATCATATAAATGTTGTAATAAAGCACCATTTCCACATCCCATATCAAGAATTCCTTTTGGTTGATCTTCGATTGGTTGATTAAAAATGTCTATTATAAACTCATCTACAACTTTAAAATAAGTAGAATGAGCTCCTCCACTTCCCCAAACATTCATTTCTCTATTAACGTGTTGCTCGTCTTCTCCTTCTGCTATTTCTCTCAACTTTGTAGGAGATCCGAATAATAAATCATTCAGTTTAGAAAACATTGGCAAATAAGAAACTGTTACTCCGTAAGAAGTTGCTCTTCTAGCAAAGAATAAGCCTTTCTCCGTGAATTTATAGTTTTTATCATGTCTTGTAAACCATCCCAAAATAGATAGCCTTTCAAGAACTTTTTCAAATATTTGTGGATTTTTATGAAATTCATCAGCACTAAAAGATGCTTCCATAAAATATTTATGAAAAAGACCGCTCATTCCCATACGAACAATAATTGGTGCAACTAATACTCCTTCTATATGTTTACATACTTGGTAATGTAATGGTTTTTCTAAACTTTCCGTATCATCACTTGAAACTAAATAGTTTTGATATTTATCAAATAATTTTATCCATTTTTTAGAAAACTCTTCAGATAGCTCATTCTGTTTTAAGACTTCATCTGTCGCTAAAAATTTCGCTAAATCATCATAAATCTCAATATTAGAAAAAGCTCGATCTGAGTATTTATTTGTTTTTATTTCTACACTATTTTTTTCGTTATCAACAGAATACTCTAACATATTTTGTGAAGCAAGTACACGTAAAGCAACATTTAGATATCCTTCGTTTGCCTGAAATTCTTCTGTCAGTTCATTTAATTTTAGCGTTTTATTTTCTACAATGTAATGTAGAATACCTTTATCTGCTAATGCATGAAGAACTGGAGCAGTTACAAGACCATCGAGATGTCTAAAAATTAATGATCTTAAATATTTTTTATCCATCTAATTATGAAATTTAGGGTGTAAATATACTTAAATAGAACCTAAAGTCTATTGATTAAGTATAGTATTTTTATATCATACATCTTTGTAATTATAAAAATAAAGTGTTACAATTAGTTATAACAATAAAAAAGTCCCTTTTTAGAAAGAGACTTTTTGTTATTATTTTACAAGAATTAAATATTCCCAGGGTTTTAATTTTAGATTTGTATTTGCATCTAATGTAATTTCAGTATTTGACATATAACTTTTATAAACTCCAGTTATAGGAACAACTACACTTTTTTCATCTTTTGTAAGATTAGCAATAAAATATGCTTCGATTGTATTCTTTTTACGTTTAAAAGCTAAAACAGATTTATCATCAGATGTTTTTAAACGTTCATACGAAGCTGCTTTTTTTGCCCCATTAAATGCTACGTTATTTATTTTGAGTTCTCCTAATTTTTCATAAATCCCTCTCATTTTAGCATTAGGATTACGATCAATAGAATCTTTAACAAAGAATTTTAATCGTCTCTTAAAATCTTCTTCTTGTCCATTGTATATTAATGGAATTCCTGGTAAAGCATACGATAAAGCAGCAAATGTTTCTACAGCATCTCCCATTCTTTCGTATTCTGATCCTGACCATGAATTTTCATCATGATTGGATGTAAATATCATCTTATAATCATCAGCTTGCCATTTTTTAGGAATAGAATCCATATAAACATCTATTGCAGAAACATCTTTTTTACCATTTGCAATATCATTCATAATATGGTGCAATTCCCAACCATAAGCCACATCGAAAGCATTTACTAAAAGATCTGTATTTTCTGTTTCACCTAACATAAAAATATCTCTACCATCCGCTAGTTGTGGTTTAGCTTCTTCCCAAAAATCTGTAGGTACTTCATGTGCCATATCACATCGGAATCCATCAATTTTAAAATCATCTAACCAATATTTCATATCAGCAATCATCTGCTTACGCATTTCCTTATTATTATAGTCCAATGCTACAACATCTGTCCAATCATATGGAGATTGTAATTTTCCATTTTTATCTTTTTCATACCAATCAGGATGTTGTTTTACCCAAGGATGATCCCATGCCGTATGGTTTGCCACCCAATCCAACACGACATAAATACCATTATTATGTGCTTCTTCAATCAATTTTTTCAAATCCTCGGCAGAACCAAATTCAGGATTAATTCCTCTATAATCTTTTATAGAATAATAAGAACCTAAACCTTCTTTTCTATTTTCTTCTCCAATTGGATAAACTGGCATTAACCATAAAATCTTAACACCTAATTTTTTAATATTAGGAATCTCTTTTGTTACCGCTGCAAAAGTTCCTTCTGGAGAAAACTGACGTATATTTACTTCATAAATTACTGCATTTTCAGCCATTTCTGCTGTGTAAGGAGTAATAATCCCATTATTTACAGCAACCTCTTCTTTATTTTGTTCTTTTTTAGCATTACAACTAGTTAAAATTATAGCCATTGTAAAACTTAAACCTATTATTTTTTTTATCATTTTTGTGATTTTCATTCTATGTTAATAAAACGAATAATTAGATATATTATAGCATAATAAATTAACTATACTAAAATATAAATTTGGGCGTTCCCTTTGGTCGGGCTATTCGTTGCAATCTTTTCTTATTGTAACTTCGGGATTGATAACAAAAAATCATAGAAGTTTTATTTTACAATAAGAAAAGGATTTCCTCTACTATCCCTAACGCACAATAGAAATTTGTATTCTTTTTGCGACAGGGATTGACAGCGATATCCTTTTGTATAGGAATGTTGAGATTGTATCGAAAAACATCCTATACAAAAGATAAAGCAGAAAGCCCGCTGGGTCGCCCAAATATTAATTAGAACTTTTTTATTTTATTTCTTTTATACTTATTGCAAAACCACCTCCTGCAGCAGAAGTTAAGTCTAAAGTAGATTTATAATTTACTTTTTTCTTTTCTATTTTATAGGCTTGTGGATTTGTTTTGTAATGTGCATCTTTAGCGTCTGTATAAACTGTTGCTTCGTATTTTTTTCCTTTATCTAAAAAATCGAGTTTAATTTTTGTTGTACGTGGTGTTTCTCCATTTACATTTCCTACAAACCAATTATTTGATTTTTTATCTTTACGAGCAACTGTTAAATATTTTCCTGGTTCAGCTTCTAAATATTTACTGTCTTGCCAATCTACCGGAACGTCTTTTATAAACTGAAATGCATCTGGAAATCTATTGTAATTTTCTATAATATCAGCAGCCATTTGTAATGGAGAATACATTGTAACATACAATGCTAATTGGTTTGCTAATGTAGAATTTACGTGTGATTCGTTATTAGGATTCATTTTCTTTATATCCATTTCGAAAATACCTGGTGTATAATCCATTGGTCCTCCTAACAAACGTGTAAATGGTAAAATAGTTACATGATTTGGTTTTGAACCACCAAATGCTTGGTATTCTGTTCCACGAGCCGATTCATTACCTATTAAGTTTGGCCATGTACGTGCTACTCCTGTTGGACGTACTGCTTCGTGAGCATTAACCATAATTTTATATTCTGCTGCTTTTTCTAATGCATATTGGTAATGGTTAACCACATTTTGACTATAATGGTAATCTCCACGAGGAACAATATCACCTACATATCCACTTTTTACTGCATTGTAACCATTGTCTTGCATAAATTTATATGCTTTGTCCAGATGTCTTTCGTAATTGCGTATAGAACCTGATGTTTCGTGATGCATAATAATTTTTACTCCTTTTGATTTTGCATAAGCATTTAATTCTTTTACATCAAAATCTGGATAAGGAGTTACAAAATCGAAAACGTAATCTTTATGATTTCCAAACCAATCTTCCCATCCTTCGTTCCATCCTTCTACTAAAACAGCATCAAATCCGTTGGCAGCTGCAAAGTCTATATATTCTTTTACATGCTTTGTATTTGCTGCATGTTTTCCATTTGGTTTTGCTTTAGAATAATCTGTAACACCCAATTCTACTGTAGAAAAATCGTCTGTGTATGCCCAAGAACCTCTTCCTGTAATCATTTCCCACCATACACCTACGTATTTTACTGGCTTTATCCAAGATGTATCTTTTATTTTTGATGGTTCATTTAAATTATATGTCATTTTAGAAGCAACAACATCACGTGCGTCATCGCTTGCAATTACTGTACGCCAAGGGGTATTGAAAGGAGCTTGTAAATATCCTTTATCTCCTAAAGCATCTGGTGTTAACCAAGATTCGAAAACTAAGTTTTTATCATCTAAATTTAAACTCATTGCTGGATAATTAATCAATGCTGCTTCGTGTAAATTGATATAAAGTCCATTTGATGCTTTCATCATAAGAGCTGTTTGTACCCCTGTTTTAGAAAATGCTTTCTGAGATGCATTACCAATATATGCTTTATCAAATAAACCTCTAATATCTGTTAACTTAGATTCTGTGTAATCATATTCTTGCGTATCATAATCTCCAGGAATCCAAAAAGCTGTGTGATCTCCTGCCATAGCAAATTGAGAATGTTCCTCTTTAATAACAAAATATTTTAAATTCTTTTGTTCAGGAAACTCATAACGGAAACCTAATCCATCATCAAACATTCTGAAACGAATAATCATTTGACGATCTGTTTTTGGTTGAGATACTGTTACAGCTAATTCATTAAAATTATTTCTTATTTTATCTACTTCTCCCCATACTGGAACCCAAGTTTCATCAAACGTTGATGTTTTTGTATCTACTATTTCGAAACCAGATAAAAAATTAGCAATGTCTTTTGCTTTTTCATCTTCTACTCTTTGCTGAGTTGCAAAATCCATTTCTTTATGAGTTGTTTTAAACTCAAATCCTAAATGACTTGGTTTTACAACATCTTTACCTTTGTATCGTAATTGATAAGTAGGTTTTCCATCTTTAGACAAAGAAAAATCCATCACGAAATTTCCATCAGGGGATTTCAATTCTTGTCCATAAGCAATGTTCATCATTGCAATTCCTAATCCTAATATAAACTTGAAGTTTTTCATTATTCTTGTGTTTTTGTTTTATTTTTTTAATTCAATAATCATTGATGTTTTTCCATCAATAGAAATTGTATTGTTTGTATCTACAGAGATATTTTTGTTAGATATAATATCTTTTCCAGAAGTAAATCCATTTAAAGCTTCTGAAAAACGGTCTAGTTTTAATGTTTGCTTTTCTGTATTAGCATTCATAACAACCATAACAGACTCGTTATCATTGTATCTAAAATACACATAAACATTATTTTGTGGAATAAAATGTTTTGTTTTCCCTGAATGAATTACTTCTTTATTTTTTCTCCAATTGAAGATTTTTGCAGTAAAATCATGAAATTGCTTTTGTTCTGTAGTTCTACCATCATTTGTGAAAGCATTTTGTTTATCCGATTTCCAACCTCCAGGAAAATCTTGACGAATTGCAGCGTCACCTTTACTTTTATCTCCACGCATTCCAATTTCAGAACCATAATAAACCTGTGGAATACCACGAACAGTAGATATTAATGTTAATCCTAATTTATAATCGTTTATGTTTCCATTTGTAATTTCATTGAAACGCTCTGTATCATGATTTTCCATAAAAACAAACATGTTATTTACATTGGGATAAAGAAAATCGTTTGTAAAATTATCATAGATTCTAATCATTCCTTTGTCCCACGATTCATCTTCTGTAATTGCCTTTGGAATTGCTCCAAAAAGAGGAAAATCCATAACAGATGGTAAATAAGAATTATAATTATCTATTTCTGCTATTTTTGAATCTTTTTGCCAATAAGCAATATGCGCAGGTGAGTGCATCCATGCTTCCCCAACAACATTAAAATTTGGATATTCGTCTGTAATTGCTTTCACCCATTTTGCCATTCCTACTTTATCATTATAAGGATAAGTATCTACACGCATTCCTCCAAGTTCTGCATATTCTATCCACCAAATAGCATTTTGTGTAAGATAATTAACAACCAAAGGATTTGATTGATTCATATCGGGCATTGTACTATCAAACCATCCATCTAAAGCTTCTTTTTTATCAATTTCAGCTACATTAGAATCAAATTGTGCTGTTGTACGATAATTAGAACGTTTAAAACCATTGTCTCCGTCTGCAAATTGATGAATCCAATCTTTGGCAGGTAAATCTTGAATTAACCAATGTAAAGAACCCCAATGATTCGTTACATAATCCTGAATTAACATCATGCCACGCTTGTTTAATTGACGAGATAATTCACGGTAATCCTCATTTGTACCATAACGTGCATCTATTTTATATAAATCTGTTTGAGCATAACCATGATATGAGTGTTGTTTTTGATTATCTTCGTTAACAGGTGTTAACCAAACAGCAGTTGCACCTAAATTTTGTATATAATCAATATTATTTATTATTCCACGTAAATCACCTCCATGTCTCCCGTCTGGAATCTGCCTATTTGCTTTATCTATTAACTCTTTTTTAGAATCATTGCTCTCATCTCCATTAGCAAATCTATCTGGCATAATTAGATAAACAATATCTTTTGAAGTAAAAGAATTTCTATTGGCAGAATTAGCCTGGCGATTTTTTAATTCGTACGTGTAAGAATCGACAACTTTGTTTTTATTTTTGATATTAATTTTGAATGAAGATTTGTTCACTTCATTTGTATTAATTGTTACAAAAACATAATTTGGATTCTCTGTTTTCTGAATATCTTTTATTTTTACATTGTCAGATAATTCTAAATTATATGTACTAATATTTTTCCCATAAACTAAAATCTGAAGCTCAGGATTTTTCATTCCTTTCCACCAAAACATTGGCTCTACTTTCTGAATTTGAGCAAAAGTGAATGATGAAAATAATGATAGTGTTAGAAGTAATTTTCTCATGTTTGTATTTTTTGTTTTGAACTGAAAATTGAATTTGATACAACTTACTATTCGTCTTTAAAAATTACCTTGAAAGCAAAAACTTTCAAGGTATTTCTATTTTCCCTTTTTATTAAATAAAAGGTTGTACAAGAACTTTTTGGTCAAAAACATAAACCTCTAACGGTTGATTCCCTTCCAATTCGAATGTTGTATTTCCTTTATTTACGATAACTTTTAGGATTTGATTGCGGAAATTTATTTTAAATGTAAATTCTTCCCATTGCTCTGGAAGACGAGGCTCAAAATAAAGTTGATCATTTTTTACTCGCATTCCTCCAAATCCTTCTACAATAGACATCCAAGTACCAGCCATAGATGTTATATGTAAACCTTCGTGAACCTCTTTATTATAATCATCTAAATCTAGACGAGAAGTTCTTAAGTAAAATGTGTATGCTTGTTCCATACGACCTAAAGTAGCCGCTTGTATAGAATGTACACATGGAGATAATGATGATTCATGAACTGTTAAAGGTTCATAAAAATCAAAATGTCTTTCTAATTGTTCTTTCGAGAATTTATCTTCGAAATAATAAAATGCTTGTAACGTATCGGCTTGTTTTATGTAAGCAGAACGTAAAATTCTATCCCAAGACCATTTTTGATTAATTGGACGATCTGCTTTTGCTAATTGAGAAACAGGAGTTAAATCTTTATCTAGGAATCCATCTTGTTGTAAATAAACATCATATTCTTTACTGTATGGAAAATAAATATTTGAAGCAACTTCTTTCATCTTCTCTAACTCAACATCTGTAATATTTACTTTTGAAGAAATACGTGCAAAATCGCTAGAATAGTTATCTTTTACATTTTGTACTTGTTCTACAGCATAGTTAATACACCATTGTGCACAGTAGGATGTATGAAAATTGTTATTTACATTATTTTCGTACTCATTAGGTCCTGTTACACCAAGCATAACATATTGTTTCTTATCATTTGACCAATTGAAACGCTGTGTCCAAAATCGAGCAATACCTAATAAGACTTCTAAACCAGCTTCAGGAATATAAGTTTCATCTCCTGTAAATCGTGTATAATTAAAAATAGCAAAAGCAATTGCTGCATTACGATGAATTTCCTCGAAAGTTATTTCCCATTCGTTATGACATTCTTCACCATTCATTGTTACCATTGGATACAATGCAGCACCATTTGTAAATCCTAATTTTTCTGCATTTTCTATTGCTTTATCTAATTGATTGTATCTATATTTTAATAAATTTCTTGCAACTTCTTGGTTTTTTGTAGCCATATAAAATGGTAAACAATATGCTTCTGTATCCCAATAAGTAGAACCTCCATATTTTTCTCCCGTAAATCCTTTTGGTCCAATATTTAATCGAGCATCTTTACCTGAATAAGTTTGGTTTAATTGAAAAATATTAAAACGAATACCTTGCTGAGCTTTTACATCACCTTCTATCGTAATATCAGCCGTTTCCCAAATCTTAGCCCAAGCTTCTTTTTGGTTTATCAACAATTGTTCATAACCTATATTTTTAGCTTGTTCCAAAACATTTTCTGCTGCTGTAATTAATTCATTTTCTGGATGATTTGTTGATACAACATATCCTCCAAACTTATGAATTGTAGCAACTTCATTCACATCTATATTCAACTCATAAGTAAACTCTACTTTATGATTTGTTTTATTTTGAGATAATGGACTAATCTCTTGCTTTTCATTGTTAATAAAAAGCGAGCTCTCCATAAATGTTACTACATTAAAATGTGTTTTAAATGTACGAGCTTGTACAAAACCTTGTTCTTTTTTTATCTCCGTTGTAACTGGTTCCCAAAAAGTTTCTTCCCAATTGGCATCTTCATTTTTTACACCAGCATCAACATAAGGTTTATAAACAATTTTAGCCTTACCATTTAATGGTTTTATATCATATTTTATAACACCTAATTCATCTAAATCGGCAGCTAAAAAACGACGAACATTAACTTCTATTTCTAATCCTGAAGATAAAATTGCAATAAAAGAACGATCTAATAAACCTTCTTTCATATTTAATTCACGACGAAAGTTCTTTACTTCTTTACATGTATTTAAATCAAACTGTTCACCGTTAATTTCAATATCAATTCCTATCCAAACTGGAGCATTCAGAACTTTTGCAAAATATTCTGGGTATCCATTTTTCCACCAACCGACTTTTGTTTTATCTGGATAATAAACACCTGCAATATAACTTCCTTGAAAAGTATCACCTGAATAAAATTCTTCAAAATTTGCACGTTGTCCCATTGCTCCGTTACCAATAGAGAATAAACTTTCTGAAGATTTTACACGATCTTTTTCAAATCCTTCTTCAATGATTGACCACGAATTTGGGATAATATAATCTTGATTCATTTTTAATTTTATTGTTGTTTGTAAATATTATTGATTGATTAATTTTAATAGAAAATCTTTTGAAATTTCAGTAAAGTCATTGAAGTTATAATCTGCTTCATTTAATACTGATTTTTCTCCTATTCCAACGCTTGTCATTCCTGCACTATTTGCAGCTTGAATCCCTGCAACTGAATCTTCAAAAACAATTGAATTTGCTGCTGTTTGATTTGCCTTTTTAGCTCCTACTAAAAACACTTCAGGATCTGGTTTCGCATTTGATACATCATTGCCGTCAACGATGTCATCAAAATAATGAAGGATATTTACTTTTTCTAAAATAGGACGTGCATTTTTAGATGCTGAACCTAAAATAATTGGTTGTTTATTCTCCTTAAGAAAATTAAGTACATCCATTACTCCTGGAAGAATTTCAGATTCATCCATCTTCTCAATATATGTCAGGTATTCTTCATTCTTTTTTAATAGATATTCTTGTTTTTGTTCATCAGTAATTTGAACATTTCCTAATGCAAGAATTAATTCTAAAGATTGTACACGAGAAACCCCTTTTAATTGTTCATTATCTTCATGAGTAAAATTAATTCCTAAAGATTTAGCTACGTTTTGCCATGCTAAGAAATGGTATTTTGCAGTATCTACAATAACACCATCTAAATCGAAAATAAATGCTTTTGTTTTCAAAATAAAGTTATGCTTTGATTGGTTTTTCGTTATCCTGAACACGCTGTACTAATAAAGCAGCAATAATAAATGCAACACCACTCATCATAATAGCGTACACAGGATCTCCACCATAAATATATTTAACTATTGGTCCTCCTAAAATTGAATTGATAATTTGTGGAATACAAATAAAGAAATTAAAAATCCCCATATATACTCCCATTTTCTTAGAAGGAATAGCTCCTGCTAACATTGCATATGGCATTGCAAGAATACTTGCCCATGCTATCCCTACTCCCATCATTGAAAAAATCAATAATTTAGGGTCATGAATAAAATAAATAGAAATTAATCCTATTCCTCCAATTAATAAAGAAACAGTATGAGTTGTTTTTCTTCCTAATTTTAGTGCTAGTGCAGGTAAAAAGAAAGCAAAAATTGCAGAAATAGCGTTATACACACCGAAAATAATTCCAACCCAATCTCCTGCTTCATTATAAGTTATTGAAGAGGTATCCGACAAAGGCAAATCATAAACATGATGTGCTATAGCTGGTGTTGCAAATACCCACATACCAAATAATCCAAACCATGTAAAAAATTGCACCCATCCCAATTGTTTCATTGTTTGAGGCATATTTTTAAAATCATTAAAAATATTTGATAAAGATGTTTTTTCTTCTTTTATAATTTCTTTTCCTTCTGCACGATCAAATGCTTCTAGTTCTTCAGGAGAATATTCTTTTGTAGTCGAAAGAGTTATTATAACAGATATAATCAAAACGATTGCTCCTATTAAAAAAGATAGAATTAAATGAAATGGAATTTCACCTTCTGATGTTGTACTTTTTACTCCAAACCAATTACTAAGAATATATGGTAACCATGATCCTAACACAGCTCCAAATCCAATTAATGCAGTTTGTACAGAAAATCCTAATGTACGTTGATCCGAAGGTAATATATCTGCAACTAATGCTCGGAATGGCTCCATTGCAATATTAAAAGAGGCATCCATAATCATTAGAAATCCTGCTCCCATCCATAAGGCAGGTAACAATGCAGTAAATGCACCAGCTTGAGGCATTAAGATTAAACCTAAACTAGCCAATAAAGCTCCTACTAAAAAATAAGGTTTACGGCGACCAAATCGTCCCCATGTTTTGTCCGAATAATGACCTATAATTGGTTGTACAACCAATCCCATTAATGGAGCAACAATCCAAAACCAAGAAAGATGATGCACATCTGCACCAAAAGTTTGTAGTATTCTACTAGCGTTTGCATTTTGTAAAGCAAACCCCATTTGTATACCAAAGTATCCAAAACTTAAGTTCCAAATTTCCCAGAAACTTAATCTACGCTTTTCCATTATCGTAATTATTAATTATTTACGATAAGCGTTTCAGCTTATCAAAACTATATTTTTTTATTTGAGAAGTAAAAATATGTTTTGATTTGGTTACAATGTTAAAACTTTTTTTTTGGATTATTGCTACTAAAATAACTATTTAACCTAAAAAAAATCACTAAATCGTTGTAGTTTCACGATGTAATAATTCGGTACCTACAACTTCAGTAATATAATGTTCATGCTCATGTTCAGATTCCAATTTTTGGATTAATAAACGTGCAGCTATTTCTCCCATTTTAAAAGCATTTTGTTTTACAGTAGAAATGCTAGGAATAGAATTTTTTGAAATTACTCCATCAGTAAAAGCAATAAGATGTAAATCTTCTGGAACTTTCATTCCCCTATTTAAAGCTGTTCTAAGAACATTAACAGCATATAATTCATTAACAGCCATGACAGCGTCAAAATCGTTCTTTTCAAAAAATTCTTCTATTGTTGCTTCTAAATTAGATTCATCTTCTATTCGTAAAATTAAGTTCTCATTAACTTTAATTCCATTAGCTTCTAATGTACGTTTATAACCTTCTGTTCTTAAACGACCAACACTAATATAATCTGGAGTTGTAATAAATCCAATTTTTTTACGTCCCTTACTAATAAAATACTGAATTGCTTCTTGTGTTGCTAATACATCATCTATAATTACTTTATCGGTATATACTTCTCTTGTTACACGATCAAACATAACAACAGGCATTCCTTGATTGATAATTTCTTTAATGTGATGATAGTCTTTTTTTGCTTGAGTTTCTTTTGATAATGAAATTACAAACCCATCTATACTACCAGAAGCTAACATTTCCATATTAATAACTTCTCTTTCATAAGACTCATTTGATAAACAAATTAAAACATTATAACCATATTGATTTGCAAGATTTTCTATCCCACTAATTACCATAGCGAAAAAATCATGAACTATTTCGGGAATAATAACAGCAATTGTTTTTGTCTTACGATTCTTAAGACTTAATGCTATATTATTAGGTTTATAATTATACAGTTTAGCAAAAGCTTGAATCTTATTTCTCGTTGCTTCACTTATTTCATCGCTATTCTTCAATGCCTTTGAAACAGTTGATATTGAAACATCTAATTCTTTTGCTATCTGTTTTAATGTTAAATTCTTCTTCATGATCTTCTAATTACTCAAATGACTAATATTGATTTACTAATTTCCGTATTTTTTATTAAAAACTACCACATAAAAATAGATAATTTAATTATTTATTAACACGCAAACGTTTTCGTTTAACCCAAAGGTGTATTTAGTACACAATAAATAAAATAAACAACATACATTTGAAATCGAGAAGTAAAAATATAGATTTAAATTAACGAAACAAAACATGAAAAAATATGAGGATTTTTAAACAAACTCTTCTTGCATTAGTACTATCAACACCTGCTATTTTATCTGCTCAAGAAGCAGTTAAAGGTACTGTATATGATAGCACTAGCAATTCGATTCTATCTGGTGCTGATGTTACGAACATTACATCTGGCGAATCTACTGTTTCTGATGATCAAGGTAATTTTACATTAGAAGCAAATGACGGAGATATCATTACAATCAGCTATTTTGGTTTTGATGATCAAGAAATAACATATGCTGGACAAACACAATTACAGCTTCGTATGGCTAAATCAACTGAAGCTTTAAAGGAAGTTGTTATTATTGGTTATGGTACAGCAAAAAAAGAAGATATAACTGGATCTGTTAATCAGTTAAATTCCAAAGACTTCAATAAAGGTTCCATAACTTCAGCTCAGGAATTAGTTACTGGAAAAATATCTGGTGTTGTAGTAACATCAGCTGGTGGAGCTCCTGGTGATGGTCAAAATATTATTATTAGAGGAAATAGCTCTTTATCATTAAATTCTCAACCTTTATACGTTGTAGATGGAGTTCCTTTATCTGAGACAAATATAGGTGGTTCTCGTAATCCTTTGGACTTTTTAAATCCAAATGACATCGAGACTATGACTGTATTAAAAGATGCTTCTGCTACGGCTATTTACGGTTCTCGTGCTGCAAATGGTGTTGTAATGGTTACAACAAAAAGAGGTAAAGGAAAAGGTTTTAAATATAGTTATAATTCTACAACATCCATCTATCAACCTGAAGGATATATAGATATGATGAATGCGAATCAATTTCGTGAATTGGTAAACCAAAAAGGAACCGCTGCTGAAATTGCTAGATTAGGAAGTGCAAATACAGATTGGCAAAAAGAAATTTATAAAACAGCTGTTGGTTTTGAACATAGCTTAAGTGCAATGGGAAAAATTGGGGATAATATGCCAGCTCGTTTCTCTTTATCTAATACAAATCAAGATGGTATCTTAAAAGGAGATAACATTAATAGAACAACTGCATCCTTTAATTTATCACCTGCTTTTTTAGATAATCATTTAAAATTTGATATTAATGCTAGAGGTTCATACATAGAAAATCAATTTGCGAATAGAGATGCTATTGGAGCTGCATTAGAGTTTGATCCTACACAACCAGTGTATTCTGGGGCTAATATTTTTGGAGGATATTATACATGGATGGATGGAGCTGTAAAACATAATTTAGCACCAAATAACCCTGTTGCTCTTATTAATGAAGTTAATGACACATCAGAAGTTAGACGTTTTGTTGGTAATGCAAAGGTAGATTACAAATTACATTTTTTACCATCTGTTACTGCAACTGTTAATTTAGGATACGACATTTCTGATGCAAATGGTCGTAAGTTAACATCAGCTAATTTACCTAGTCAACTAGATAATTGGCACGGTTCTAAAACAACTTTCAGTAATCAGTTTTCGAATAAATTATTAGATGCATATTTAACCTTCAACAAAGATTTTGGAAAACATAATATTAATTTAGTTGCTGGTTATGGTTATCAATTCTTTGATTATGATGTTGATAAATATGATAGCTTACTTGAAGAACAAAATAATACTTATCTATTTAAAGACCGTTGGCAAAGTTCTTTAATTTCATATTATGGTCGTTTAAATTACAATTATGACAATCGTTATATTGTTACTGCAACACTAAGAGCTGACGCTTCTTCAAAATTAAATCCTGATGATCGTTGGGGATATTTTCCTTCTGTTGCCGCTGCATGGAATATAGCAAATGAAGAATTTTTGAAAGGAAACTCTGTTATTAATGATCTTAAACTACGTGTTGGTTATGGACAAGTAGGTAATGTTAATGGTCTAGGAGATTATTTATACTTAACTCGTTACCAAGGGTCTCAATCATCTGCTTATTATCAATTTGGTTCAACTTTCTATCAAACATATCGTCCTGACCCATTAAACAAAGATTTGAAATGGGAAATATCTAACACTTTAAATGCTGGTATAGATTACTCTTTGTTTAAAAATAGAATATATGGTACTGTTGATGTATATGCTAAAAAAACAAAAGATTTAATATCTAAAGTCTATGTAGATCCTTTCACTAATTTCGGAAATATGATCGATAAAAATATCGGTGATATGGAAAACAAAGGGATTGAATTTAGCATTAATGCAGACATCATCAAATCAAAAGATTTTGATTGGTCATTTGGTTATAACATTGCTTACAATGATAATAAAATCAAAAAATTATCCACAGATAATTTAACTGGAGGTATAGACGGTGGAACAGGAAATAATATACAAATACAACGTGAAGGAGAAGCTCCTTTTAGTTTCTATGTTTACAAACAAGTATATGATGCAAACGGTAAACCTATAGAAGGTGCTTTTGAAGATTTAAATGGAGATGGAATCATAAACAATAGTGATAGATATATCCATAAAAGCCCTTTTGCTAAAGTAACTATGGGATTTAATACTTATTTCCGTTACAAAAACTGGGATTTAAGTGCTACTGCACGTGCTAGTTTAGGTAATTATGCCTATAATAATGTAGCTTCTGCAAAAGGATACAGTAGAAAAGCAACTGGTAATGGGCAAAATTTCTTATCAAATGTTCATACAAGTTATTATAATTCAGGTTTTACAAATGTTACAGAAGGAAACTTGTTAAGTGACTATTTTATAGAGGACGCTTCATTTTTCCGTATCGATAATATTACATTAGGATACAACTTAAAACAAGCTATCCAAGGTGTTGATATTCGTATGTACGGAGCAGTGCAAAATGTTGCTGTTTTTACTAACTATAGTGGATTAGATCCTGAAATGTATAGAGGCATTGATAATAATTTTTATCCAAGACCAAGAACATTTGTATTTGGTTTAAATGTTAACTTTTAAGAAATCACAATGAAAAAGAAAACAATTTCAACATATATATTAGCCGCATTCATGGCTTTTTCTATCTCGTCTTGTCAAGATGATTTAGATTTATTACCAAACGACCCTGATACATATACAGAGTTTGATGTCTTTAAAGACGCATCAACCGCAAAGTCTGCTTTAGCTAAAGTATACGCTTCTTTAGCATTAACAGGTCAGCAAGGACCTTCTGGAAGTGGAGATATAGAAGGTGTTGATGAAGGTTCTTCTCAATACTCTCGTTTATTATTTCATTTAAATGTATTAACAACTGATGAATCTGTAATTGGTTGGGGAGACCCAGGTGTTCCTGATTTACATAATATTTCTTGGAGTACAAGTAATACATTTGTAGAAGCTATGTATTATCGTTTAGCCCAGACAGTTTCTTTTTCTAATTCATTTATTGCAAATGCTGAAAAACTAGCTGAAAATGATCAAGAGGTAAAAGCATATATAGCCGAAGCTCGTTTTATTCGTGCATATGTATACTATAATTTATTAGATTTTTATGGAAATGTTCCATTAGTTACTGCTATATCTTCAGAATTACCTCAACAAAGTAATCGTAAAGCTATTTTTGATTTTGTTGAAAGTGAATTAAAAACTATTGAACTAGAATTAAAAGAAGGGCGTACAAATGAATATGGACGTGTGGATAAAGTTGCTGCACAAGCCTTACTTTCTCGTTTGTACTTAAATGCCGAAACTTGGATTGGTGAAAATAGATATACAGATGCAGTGACTTATTCTAAATTAGCAATGCAATCAGGATATACATTAAATACTAAGGATGTTAATGGTAATGGAAGTGCGTATGACGAATTATTTTTAGCTGATAATGATTCTAATGGAGCACAAAATGAAGCTATTTTTACATTAAATTTTGATGGTACAAATTCTCGAACATACGGAGGTTCTACATTCTTAGTAAAAGCTTCTATTGGAGGAAATATGAAAGCTACAGATTATGGCGTAAATGGAGGCTGGGGAGGTCCACGTACTACAAAAGCACTTGTTGACCAATTCTCAAGTTCAATTTCTTCTACAAAACAAAATGGAGAACCAACTACTTGGAAGGATAAACGAGCAATGTTTTTTACAGATGGTCAATCATTAGAAATAAATACCATAGGAACTTTTGCAGAAGGTTATGCTGTAACAAAATGGTCAAACAAAAGAGCTGACGGTACAGGTGCTAAAGATACTACAGGTGAATACGTAGACACAGATGTTCCTTTGATTCGATTGGCAGAGATTTACTTGAACTATGCTGAAGCAGTTTTAAGAGGCGGATCTGGTGGTGATCGTGGTACTGCTCTAAATTTAATCAATGAATTGCGTACAAGAGCATACGGAGATACATCTGGAAATATTACTAATTCTCAATTGAGTTTAGATTTTATTTTAGATGAAAGAGCAAGAGAAATGTATTGGGAAGGAACAAGACGTACTGATTTAATTCGTTTCAATAAGTATGCATCAAATTACAATTGGCCATTTAAAGGAGGTGCTCAAAATGGGACATCAGTTGCTGCAACAAGAGCATTATTTCCTATTCCAAACAATATTATTGTAATTAATAAAAACTTAACTCAAAACCCTGGTTATTAAAATGAGAAATTTTATTAAATATATTTCGTTAGCTTGTGCAAGTATATTTGCATTAAGTTCATGTAATGATGATGAAGATTTATTAAAAATTAATCCTTCTGATTATAAAGCTGCAAGCATTATTACTCCAAATGATCAAACAACCATTGTTTTAACTGAAGACCAGCAAGATTCTATAACTACATTTTCTTGGAATAAAGCAGAATACGGTGTAAATGTAATCCCTAAATATTCATTAGAAATTACAACAAAAGATGATACTAATTTTGAGAAATCTATAGAACTAACATCTAATTCTACTGAATTAGAATATAAATCTACTTTTAAAGATCTTAATAACAAAGTATTAGAACTTGGTTTAGAAGCAAATGTTGCTCATGAATTAATTTACCGTGTGGTTTCAACAATTGGTACGCAAGGATCTGAATTATTAAATTCTACTATACAACATATTATAATCACTCCTTATCCTACAGATTTATCAACAACTTGGGGAGTTATAGGTGATTTTACAGGATGGGCTGATGGAAAAGATGTTGCTTTTTGGAAATCTGATGCAACTAATGTATTAATAGCTTATATTGATATTACAAAATTTAAAGAAAATGAAGAGTTTTCTGAAATAAAATTCCGTCAAAATAATAAATGGGATTTCGATTATGGTGACAATGGAGCTGATGGTACTTTAAATAAAGGAGGATCTAATATAAAAATCAATAAAATTGGATCTTTCAAAATAACAATGAATCTTAATGATTTAACTTACAAAGTAGAAGATTATACATGGGGTTTAGTTGGAGATGCTACACCAAACGGTTGGGCTGGACCTGATACTAAATTAGCGTATGATGGAACTATTGACTCTTGGGTAACTAATGTTACGCTTAAAAAAGGTGAATTCAAATTCAGATTAAATAATGATTCTAGTTATGCTGTAAATTTTGGAGGTTCTGAAACTGAAGGGATTTTGAAAGAAAATGGAGATAATATTAAAGTTGAAGCTGGAACATATAAAATCACAGCTAATTTTAATAAAACAATTTACTCTATTGAAGCAAATTAAAAGATTTATTTATCAATCATAATCAAAACAAGCCATTAAATTAATTTTAATGGCTTGTTTTATAAAAAGTATTTTATGAAATATAAACCCTCTAAAAATTAAGTTTTATATTATATTTTTCGTAGAAATTTTTAATGTGCATTACTGCTTCTTCGGAAGTATCTACCAAACGAAATAAATCTAAATCTTTTTCATTAATATAACCTTCTTCAAGCATTTTATCTTTTAACCAATCTATTAAACCAGACCAGTAATCTTTACCAACCAAAACTATTGGAAAAGAACCTGTTTTCTTGGTTTGAATTAATGTTAAAGCTTCAAACAATTCATCTAATGTTCCAAAACCTCCAGGCATTACAATAAAACCTTGTGAATACTTTACAAACATTACTTTTCGAGCAAAGAAATAATCAAAATTAATTGCATATTCTCTATCAATATACTTATTTAAGCTTGTTTCAAACGGTAATGTTATACCTAACCCAACAGAAGTACCTCCACCTTTCTGAGCTCCTTTGTTTGCTGCTTCCATTATTGCAGGTCCACCTCCTGTTATCACTCCAAAACCAATCTTTGTTAAATTATATGCGATATCTTCTGCTAAATGATAATGAGGGTGCTCTGCTGAAGTTCTTGCAGAACCAAAAATAGATACACACGGTCCTATTTTAGACATTGCTTCGTATCCATTTACAAATTCAGACATAATTTTAAACAATGCCCAAGAATCATTAATCCTAATTTCATTCCAATCTTTAGGTCGGAAAGAAGATTGTATTCTATCAGTCTCTTTTTCTTTATCTGTCATAATAATTTTATATAAAAAAACCGCAACATTCTTGTTACGGTTCAATATACAAATTTATTTATCCTAAAAATTAATTTCTATTCATAAAAATTCTTAAAATATACCAAAATAACAACATTAATGATGCAAACAATGATAAAGCTGCTGCAACATATTGTTGTGTACCGAATTGATATTTTAATTGATGTGTATTATATAAAATAGTTCCTCCTGCTAAAGCACACATTGCTACAGAGAACCATAATCCCAAATTAAATCCAAATAACATTCCTGCTATTACCAAACCTATTGCTAAAAAGAATCCTATTGTTAATGCACCTCTTAAAACAGAAAAATCTGCTTTAGTTAAAAATACAATTGCAGATAAACCTACAAATAAACCTCCTGTAACTACAGCTGCTTGTTTTATCACATAAGTTCCTCCATAATATAAAGCAATGTAAAGCATGGGTACAAAAATCAATGCTTCTGCAATGATATATAAAAGATAACCTAGGTATTGTTTTGATTTAGAAATTGATTCATAAGCCATTTTTTGAGCAACCCATGTAATTCCCATAAACCCACCTAATAATATCAACCATAAATAACCGGAAGTTAAGCTTAACATAAATCTTACTAAACCTTCTGATTGTAACATAAGTGATTCAATAAGTACAAAAACTAAAACTCCTCCAGCAACGTGACCGTATGTATGTTTATAAAAAGTTGACCTTTCTGCTGTTGTAGCATCTGCTACCAAATGATTCTGATAAAATTGTTGATTTTCCATATATTTTTATAATAATTATATTGATTCGTATTTTATGCTAAAATAATGATTTTTGTATAAATCAAAAAGATCTTCTTTTATGTACTTTAATCCAATCAATTAATCCTATAATAGATAAAACTAAAAAAACAATATATTGGCTTGATGTAATTACAGCTCCTTTATATATCATCAAAGGAATCATAATTAAATCTCCTATAATCCAAAAAATCCAGTTATCAATTTTCTGTCGTGCCATCATCCACATTCCAATCAAAAATATAGCTGTTGTAGAAGCATCTATAAAATCTATTGATGTATAATGTAATTTGCACTGAGAAATATAACTCCAATTGAAATCATTTTGTATTATAGGACGAAAATAATAAACTGTCAAAATAAATAATACACTGAACAAAAATAATAGTATTGCATAAAAATATTCTTTTTGTGTCGCCCAAAATACCTCAACATGTTTATGATCTTCTTTAAGATTTTTTTTCCAAAGAATCCAACCATAAAATGCCATTGAAGCATAATAAACATTAATAATTGTTTCTCCATATAATCCCCAACTAAAAAATAAATAAATGAATATCAGCGTTGATATTACTGTTGTAGGATAAACTAATATATTACGTTTATAAGTATAAAAAACGGAAATTATACCAAACAATGTTGCTATTGACTCTAATACAATATTTAGCGAAGTGTATGTTTTATATGGCGCAAGGATATAGTCTATAAAATCGTTCATTTTATAATTTTAAATTAATACAATATTGATTAAAAAAAATGAATTTTCATTTAAAATTCTCGTTTTCAATCTATTCATAGTCCAATACCCAAACCAAATAATGGTCACCTACCATTTTATAAAAAGCATGATACTTTCTACTTTTTACATCATCAGAAATCCAACAAACAATTTGTTTGTTCTCTATCAAATCAAACTCTTCTACCCGATAATGATTCAAGAAATTCCATAAATTACCTCCATTTAATTTATACAACCCTTCTTTTATACCCCAAATGATATGCAAATATTCTATTTCATCTTTTCCTTTAGGAATCCATTGCAATTCATCAGGACGAGCAAACTTATTTTTAATATTTAATATTTTTTTAGGACGACTTAGTTCTATATCTATACCTATATTGAATTCACTTATTCCAACAGACACTAAACCATAGGAATGCGTAATAGAAATTTCACTATTAGTATCTAAAAAAGGTTTTCCTTTTTCATCATAATTCACATCGTAATCTAAATCTAATTTCTTTAAACAAGCTCTCAAACCTAGGTATTCCCTGGCCTGTTTGGGTCTAAGATTATTATATTTTTCTATTCTATAATCCTTAAGCTGAAGATAATCTAACATCTCATCATTACTTTCGTTTACATCCCAAGTAATTAGGCGAGTATGTTTTTTATCGTTTATATAATCGATGACTGGCATTTTTATAATCGTAAATTAGTTTGTAAATTTGTATCTTATAATCAAATCAAAAGTTAGTTAAATATATCAATTGATGGATACAAAAACGCAATACATTCCTTACAAAGTTAAAGATATTTCTTTAGCTGAATGGGGAAGAAAGGAAATTACGTTGGCTGAGGCGGAGATGCCTGGGTTAATGGCTATCCGTGAAGAGTATAAAGCAGCTCAACCTTTAAAAGGTTCTCGCATTGCGGGTTGTTTACATATGACAATCCAAACTGCAGTACTTATTGAAACGTTGGTTGCTTTAGGAGCTGATGTTACATGGTCTTCATGTAATATTTTCTCTACACAAGATCATGCTGCTGCTGCAATAGCTGCTGCTGGTATTCCTGTGTATGCTTGGAAAGGGATGAACGAAGAGGAATTTGAATGGTGTATCGAACAAACATTATTCTTCGGTGAAGATCGTAAACCACTAAATTTAATTTTAGATGATGGTGGAGACTTAACGAACATGGTGATTGATCGTTTCCCAGAATTAGTTGCTGATATCAAAGGTTTATCAGAAGAAACAACTACTGGTGTACACCGTCTTTATGAAAGAATGGAGAATGGTACATTACCTATGCCTGCAATTAACGTAAACGATTCTGTAACGAAATCGAAATTCGATAACAAATACGGATGTCGCGAATCTGCTGTTGATGCTGTAAAACGTGCAACAGATTTAATGATCGCTGGTAAACGTGTTGTTGTTTGTGGTTATGGAGATGTTGGTAAAGGAACTGCGGCTTCTTTCCGTGGTGCTGGAGCTATTGTTACTGTAACAGAAATTGATCCTATTTGTGCTTTACAAGCTTCTATGGAAGGTTATGAAGTAAAAAAATTGGATACTGTTGTAGCAAATGCAGACATCATCATTACAACTACAGGTAACTTCGGTATTATTCGTGCAGAGCATTTTGCTAAAATGAAAGACAAAGTTGTTGTTTGTAACATTGGTCACTTCGATAATGAAATCGATATGGCTTGGTTAAACAAAAACTATGGTAACACAAAAGAAGAAATTAAACCACAAGTAGACAAGTACAATATCAATGGTAATGATATTATTATTTTGGCTGAAGGTCGTTTAGTTAACTTAGGTTGTGCTACAGGACACCCTTCTTTTGTTATGTCAAACTCTTTTGCAAACCAAACTTTAGCTCAAATCGAGTTATGGACTAACACATCTTCTTACGAAAATAAAGTTTATACTTTACCTAAGCATTTAGATGAAAAAGTTGCTCAATTACATTTAGCTAAATTAGGCGTTGAATTAGAAGTTTTATCTCAAGAACAAGCGAAATACATTGGTGTAACGGTTGAAGGACCATTTAAACCAGAATACTATAGATATTAATTAATTTTAATTTAGAATTTATTTGAAGAAATAACACACACTTAACTATATGCCCTCGCCCTGAACAAGCGAGGGCTTTTTTATTATTCTCTATCTACACTATTATTTCCAGAGTTTTCTAATTTTTCCATAAAATCACTATATTCTTTTGTGGTAAGAACATTTTTAGGCTTCATCTTTTTGTAGTCTATTTTAGTTTTATCTTCACTTAAATCACTCAGTACATAACGTTTTACCATTTTCCCTCCTTCTTCTTCAACTTTTTTATTCACAATTGTAATTTCTGATACAATGTAATTTTTGAATTGAAAGATTATTGGACTAACTGTCAAAGAATTAAACCTACTCAACCAAATACTATAAAAATTATCTTCATATTCTGCCGTAAATTCTCTAGCAGGCATACCTAAAATGATTTTCTTATTTTTAGTCGGTTTTAACTGTAAAGTTTTAATGGAATCCATTATATAAGAATCTCCTAACCTTGTAAAATTGGTAGTTTCGTTATTTGCGTAATCTATTAACAACCATTTAGGTTCTGGTTCTATATGTATTCCTTTATTTTGAGAATTATAAACTTTTTCTCTTATTTTTAGTAAAGATGCATTTTCTGATGTAACAACATCATAAACATACGATTCATTAAATGCATTTTGAATATCTGGTATTAAATTCTTTGGATTAAGGTTTTTCATTTCCTCAGTCATTATCATTTCTTGATTTAAATCGTATGCAAATCGATATGACTTTTCTTGAGCGTTACAAATCGATACAATAAATAACAATACTAATAAACAATTTTTCTTCATTATTTTCTAATTAAAATATCAGCATTAATAGCTGGAGTTATACCCAATGGTGTTTTTTTTATTTGTGACGATCTTGTGCTTTTGTATAAACACTTTCCAAGTAATGCAGCACTAAAATAAACTGGCTTTTCTATTTTACTCAATAATTCCATTGATATAAAAAAATCTCCTCTATGCTTCAAATTCAAATCCCTCAAGTCAATTGTAAAAATATTTTCATGCTGTTTACTTTTTTTCACTACAACTTGCATGGGTTCATTTAATAGAGATTTATCCAATTCTCCTTTTTTACTAGCATATAAATCTACTTTCAATAAGATTGAATCATCTTTTATTTGGTTACTGAAATTAAAATTAAGACGTTGAAAAGTGTATTCTTTATTTGTCGTTTTTATAGGAATTATTAATTCTTTAATAAATTCTGGAAGTGAATCCTTCTTAAAATTAATATCAGCAGTTAATCCAATTAATATCGATTTTGTTTTTGTATCATGCCCAACTCTTTTTAGTTTAAATTTACTTTTATCATAAAAAATAGTTTCATTTAATTCTATTGTATCCTTTTTTAGATCTTGCGCGTTACATAAACCAACTAATAAAAACAAAATAATAGCGTAAACGTGTTTCATAAATTATATTTTTTTTACAATACTAAGAATTATAATTACTTACAGTTTATAACAAAATCACAACTATGTATTAAAGTTTTATTTTGAATTTTAACAATTTCAAAATTATTAAATTTCATCTTTTATACTCCTTATTGCTTTTGCGTTAAGGATTGCAGTGGAAATCCTTTTTCTTCAGAAAAAGATTGAAACGGAAAGCCTGACACGGAGTGAACGCCATAAAAAAAATCACAAAAAAACTATTTATTATTTGGGCGTTCGGGCGGGCTTTACATTGCAATCTTTGCTAGTAAATAAATTGTACGATAAAATAATATGAATAAACTAGCAAAGGATTTCCATTACAATCCCTAACGCATCATAAAATTCTATTTAAAAATTCATTGTTAACCAAATAGGCAAACTAAATTCTTCTAATAAATGGGCTAGTTTATATTCTGTATAATTTTCTTTTGTTATCCAAACCATTTCTGCAATTTCATTAGCTATTTTTAGTGTATCTGATGTCTTTAAATGAACATGAAATACATTGGCATGTACTTCTGTATTTTTTTCATTTACTGCGCTTGTAGAATGCTTTCCTAGAAAGTTGACTGTATGTTGAGTGATATCTATATTTACTTCTTCTAAAAACTCTCTTTGTAAAGTTGCTATTGGTTCTTCGTTGGTTTCTATTTTACCACCAACCATCTGAAAATATTCTGAGTTTTGTTTACGAACAGCCAACATTTCCCCTTTACTATTTGTAACAAGTGCATTGGCAAGATAAAAATGATTCATTCTATATATCAATAATTAGTTATTCGAAAGTAAGAAGAAAAAATAGGAGCCAAAAAAAAGCTTCACAAAAATTGTGAAGCTATAAAAGTTGGCGATCCGGACGGGACTCGAACCCGCGACCACTTGCGTGACAGGCAAGTATTCTAACCAACTGAACTACCGGATCAGTTTGTTTTTTATTTATAATTTTCAATCGCACTAAAATAGAAAAAGAAATAGATGCGATCCGGACGGGACTCGAACCCGCGACCACTTGCGTGACAGGCAAGTATTCTAACCAACTGAACTACCGGATCAGAAAATTATAAAATAATATATTTTTTAAATTTTTAAAAAAAATTGCGATCCGGACGGGACTCGAACCCGCGACCACTTGCGTGACAGGCAAGTATTCTAACCAACTGAACTACCGGATCAGAAATTATAAAAATATATTTTGTAAAAGAACGAAACTTTTTGCGATCCGGACGGGACTCGAACCCGCGACCACTTGCGTGACAGGCAAGTATTCTAACCAACTGAACTACCGGATCAAAATCTGTATCGATTTCGGATTGCAAATATAGGAGGAATTCTGAACTTTCCTAAACTTTTTGCAAAAAAAATCTCGTATTTTTTTATACGAGACTTTTTTTATTTCATTTTCAGCAATTTAATTACTTATAAAATTGCATTTAATTTTTCTACTAATTGTTCTTTTGGTACAACACCAACAACTTTGTCTACAACTTCTCCGTCTTTGAAGAATAAAATTGTAGGAATATTGCGGATTCCATATTTAGCAGCTATTTCTTGGTTTGTATCTACGTCTACTTTACCAACAACAGCTTTTCCTTGATATTCTGTAGCTAGCTCTTCAACAACTGGACCTACCATTCTACAAGGACCACACCATACAGCCCAAAAATCTACCAATGCTGGTTTTCCTGACTCTATAATATCTGATACAAATGATGCGTCTGTTACTTCTAATGCCATAATCTTAATTTTTTATATCTAAATCTTAATTCTACAAATCTACATAAATTTTTAATTCATAAACATCTATCATTATATAATCTGTCAATCAAACAATAGAATAAATGTATAATTAATTCAATTTGAATGATATTTGTTGTAAATCATCAAGCTCGTGCAATAAATCTCGAGAAATATTTACTTTCAATTTATTTGCTGGTAAATCAAGATTATTCAAATAATCTTTAGAATCTATAAGTTGAATTCTTAATGATTTATCGCCTTGATGTTTGAACATGATATCTGATAATTTATTAAAAATTTCTTCGGAAAAATCACTTACTTCAATTTTTACTGTAATTTTCTCGGAATGCTTTTCTACAATTTCATTCAACAATTGAATGTTTGTAATATTTTTATAAACTCTTCCTTGTGTAACTTTACCTTCTTTGTCTTTAAACTCTTTTTTAGTTATGCTTAATTTTATATTCAAGAACATATTTTCTTGCATATAATGTCTGTATTTCAAATAGTCTGATCCAAAAACCATGATATCCATAGAATCTGTATAATCACTAAAAGTAAAAATACCAAACTCATTTCCATTTTTAGCTATTCTGTGTTGAATATTGGACATCATACCACAAATAGAAACTTCTTTGTTTATGAAATTATCTTCATTAACATTAATATCAGAAATACTGCAATTAGATGACATTTTCATTTCATGCTTAAAGTCGTCTAAAGGATGAGATGAAATATAAATTCCTACAACCTCTTTCTCTTTAGAAAGTTTTTGTAACATATTCCATTTTTCACAATCTGGTAATACAGGAACTACATCTTCTATTGAAGAATCCCCTCCTCCAAAATCTCCAAATAAAGAAGTTTGAGCAGAGTTTTTTTGTTCTTGAAAACTCGCTCCATATTTGATTAATTTTTCGAGATTCGTTGTTGTATTATCAATGTAAAAATATCTTCCTCGATGAAATTCAAATGAATCAAAACCACCAGCTAAAACAAGATTTTCAATTGTTTTTTTATTAACTGTTCTTAATTCTACTCGTTTTACAAAATCATATATATCTTTGAACGGACCATTTTCGGTTCTTTCTTTAATAATAGAATTTACAGCTGCTTGTCCTACTCCTTTTACAGCTCCCATTCCGAAACGAATTTCATAATTCTCGTTTACGTTAAACTTTGTAATCGATTCGTTAATATCTGGTCCAAGAACGGCTAATCCCATGCGTTTACATTCTTCCATAAAAAATGTAACTTGCTTAATATCGTTCATATTATTTGAAAGTACCGCTGCCATGTATTCAGCTGGATAATGAGCTTTTAAATAGGCTGTTTGATAGGCTATCCAAGCATAGCAAGTTGAGTGTGATTTATTGAAGGCATACGATGCGAAAGCTTCCCAGTCTGTCCATATTTTTTCTAAAACCTTAGGATCATGACCTTTTTCTGCTGCTTGTTCAACAAACTTAGGCTTCATTTTATCCAAAACTGCTTTCTGCTTTTTACCCATTGCTTTACGCAATACATCGGCATCACCTTTAGAAAAGCCAGCTAATTTTTGCGAAAGTAGCATTACTTGCTCCTGATATACAGTAATACCATAGGTTTCTGCTAAATATTCTTCCATCGCATCTAAATCGTACGAAATAGGTTCTTCACCATTTTTACGGCGTACGAAAGAAGGAATATATTCTATTGGTCCTGGGCGATATAAAGCATTCATCGCAATTAAATCGGCAAATACAGTAGGACGAAGATCTTTCATGTATTTCTGCATTCCAGGCGATTCGTACTGAAATACCCCAACTGTTTCTCCTCGTTGGAAAAGCTCGTATGTTTTTACATCATCAATAGGAATTTCATCAGGATTAATTTCAATTCCAGTTCTAGCCTTTACAAGTTTTACAGTATCTTTTATTAAGGTTAATGTTTTTAACCCTAAAAAGTCCATTTTTAATAATCCTGCACTTTCAGCTACCGAGTTATCAAATTGTGTTACATATAAATCTGAATCTTTAGCTGTAGTTACGGGAACAAAATTTGTAATATCATCAGGCGTAATAATAACTCCACATGCGTGAATACCAGTATTACGAACTGAACCTTCTAATATTTTTGCTTGCTGAATAGTTTCTGCAGCCAAATCATTCCCATTGGAAAGGCGTTTTAATTCGTTGACAGCTTCTAATTCTTCAGCTTTCAAAGCTCCTTTTAAAGCATTATCATCTAAATTAAATATTTTAGCCAATTTCATATTAGGGATTAATCCTGCAACTCTATTCGCATCGAACAAAGGTAAATCTAACACACGAGCAGTATCTTTTATTGAAGATTTGGCTGCCATTGTACCGTATGTTATGATTTGTGCCACCTGATTTGCACCATATTTATCAATTACATAATCCATAACCAATGATCGTCCTTCATCATCAAAATCAATATCAATATCAGGCATGGATACACGATCGGGATTCAAGAAACGCTCAAAAAGTAAATCGTACTGAATTGGATCAAGGTTTGTAATTCCTAAACAATAAGCAACTGCAGAACCTGCTGCAGAACCACGACCTGGCCCTACAGAAACTCCCATTTCTCTTGCTGCTGCAATAAAATCTTGTACAATTAAGAAATAACCTGGGTATCCCGTTTTTTCAATTGTTATTAATTCGAAATCTAAACGTTCTTTTATTTCGTCTGTAATTTCTGGATAACGTTTCTCCGCTCCCTTATAGGTTAAATGTCTTAAATAAGCATTTTCACCTCTTTTTCCTCCATCTAAATTATCTTCATCATGAAGAAATTCAGCTGGAATATCAAATTTTGGAAGTAATACATCTCTGTAAAGTGTATATTCTTCAACTTTATCAATTATCTCTTGGATAGTAATTATTGCTTCTGGAACGTCTTGAAACAATTGTTTCATTTCTGCTTCCGACTTAAAATAATATTCTTGATTAGGTAAACCAAAACGAAAACCTCTACCTCTACCAATTGGTGTAGACTGTTTTTCTGCATCCCTTACACACAATAAAATATCGTGTGCATTAGAATCATTTTGGTTAATATAGTAAGTATTATTTGTGGCAACTATTTTTACATTATGTTTTCTAGCAAAAGCTAATAATGTTTGATTTACACGATCTTCATCTTCTTGACCATGTCGCATCATCTCTATATAAAAATCATCACCAAATTGTTCTTTCCACCATAAAAGAGCTTCTTCAGCTTGTTTTTCACCTAAATTCAAAATTTTATTAGGTACTTCACCTTGTAAATTCCCAGATAGAACAATTAAATCATCTTTGTATTCTTCTATAACAGCTTTATCTATCCTTGGTACATAATAAAATCCTTCCGTATAAGCTTTAGAAGCCATCTTGGCAAGATTATGATAACCGTTTTTATTCTTTGCAAAAATTACAATTTGATAACCATTATCTTTTTTTGTTTTGTCTAAATGATTTTCACAAACAAAGAATTCCGAACCAATGATAGGTTTTATGATCACTTCTGTTGGTTCTGCCCCTTCTGCAATTAACTCTTCATTCTTTGCTTTAGCAGCTTTATTATGATTTTGTACTTCTGCATTAAAATGAAAAGCTCCCATCATATTTCCATGGTCAGTCATTGCTACAGCAGGCATTTTATTTTTTGAAGCTGCAGCTACTAAATCTTTTACAGAAATCGTAGATTGTAAAATAGAAAACTGTGTATGATTATGAAGATGAGCAAATTTAGCTTGTTGGAATTGCTCAAGAATTTCTTCAGAAATCTCAATAACCTCATCTCCTCCTTCTAGCTTAGCTTTTTGCTTTGCAATTTCTTGAGAAGCTTTTTTAAGATTAATGTGATTTAATCCTACTGGTTGAATATTTGTTTTATTCTCTTCATTGAATCGAACAAAATAATCATCATCAACTTCTAGTTCAGCCTTTGTAAAAACATGCTTACGAATCAATTCAAAAAAACAACGTGTCGTTGCTTCCACATCGGCTGTTGCGTTATGGGCTTCTCCAAATGGAACACCAAATAAATATTGATGTAACTCTGTTAATGTAGGTAATTTATATCGTCCACCACGTCCACCAGGAAGTTTTAGTAATTCTGCCGTAACTTCTGTACAAGTATCAAGAACTGGTTTTTGAGCTAAATCATTTTCATAATTCAATCGATAAAATTCAGCACCCATAATGTTAATATCAAAACCAAGGTTTTGACCAACGATAAATTTAGCTTTACCTAAAGCAGCATTAAATTTATCTAAAACATCTTTTAAAGGAATTCCTTTTTCTGTTGCCAAATCAGTGGAAATTCCATGAATACGTTCTGAGTCATAAGGAATATCAAAACCATCTGGGCGAACCAAATAATCTTCATGTTCTATTAAACGCCCCATTTCATCATGTAATTGCCAAGCTATTTGTATACATCTTGGCCAATTGTCTGAATCAGAAATAGGAGCATTCCAATCCTTAGGAAGACCGGTTGTCTCTGTATCGTATATTAAGTACATTGATTTTATCTTATTTTGAGAATGTAAATTTACAAAATTCTTATCATAAAATTTGAATCAACTCCTTTCGATTCAATTTCAACTAATCATATAATTAAGAGAATAAATTGTGTATATTTTTTATAAAATACACTATATTGTTTAATAAAATAAATCTATAAATTATTTGATTTTAATAAATTGTAAATCATAGTAATATATAATGAGTTAAAATAACAATATTAAGGATATTTATCATTTATTTTTTTCATTATAAAGACGCCTTGGTACTAAGTTTGATTATAATTGTAAAATATTCAATTGTATATTATTGTTGTTTGAAATTTTTTATAAGAATTAATAATATCTTAAAAAAAATATAACATTATTGATTTTTTATTAGAAAAAGAATAATTACAATTTTTTATAATCGATTTAAACATTTTTCAGTTTATATGAATAATTAATTCAGTAAAACCGAAAATTAAATTTTATAGTTTTATCAATTATAATTGTTATAAAATTAACCTAAAACTATTATTAAAGTAATGGACAAAAATGGAAAATTTGACATAGAAGAAGTGTATGTAAATGATACGATCAAAATTAATAATATTGAAAAATTTCTTCGAAAAAATGATTTAAAATTAGGAGAAGAAATTATTAAATACTTAACTTTTTCTGAACAAGGAGAAATAGTCGCTACTGGAGCTATTGCTGAAGGTGGCATTATAAAATGTGTTGCCATAGATCCTAAATATAGAGGAGAAGGAATAGTTTTGAAACTATTTACTGAATTGACACATCTTTGTTTTGATTTGGGATACAAAGATTTATTTGTATATACTAAACCAGAAAATGAAAAAATTTTTAAAGATTGTGGATGTTTTAAAATAGAATCATCCTCAGATGTGATTTTAATGGAAAACAGTAAAACTTTATTAAACAATTACTGTGATCATTTAAAAGATATTAGTAAAAAAATTAAAGGTAACAAAATAGGAGCTGTTGTTCTTAATGCTGATCCTTTTAGTTTAGGGCATCAGTTCTTAATAGAAAGCGCTGCTTCTCTTTGCGATTGGCTACATGTTTTTGTTGTCAAAGAAGATTCTGCGTTCTTTTCTTATGAAGACCGTTTTGATTTAGTCAAAAAAGGAATTTCTCATTTAAAAAATGTAACCTTATATGAAGGATCTCGATATATAATCTCTAGAGCTACTTTCCCCTCTTATTTCTTGAAAAGTGAAACTGTTTTAGATAATAATTATGCGGAATTAGATTTAAAAATTTTTAGACATTATATCGGTCCATCTTTAAATATTACTAACCGTTTTGTTGGAACAGAACCAAAATCTCCTATTACAAATAAATATAATCAGGAAATGAAATATTGGTTTGAAGAAGCAAAAATGGATTATCCAGAAATAAAAGTTTCTATTATCGAACGTAAAACGATTAATAACGAACCAATTTCTGCATCAAAAGTAAGGGAATTATTCAAAAATAAACAGTTTGACGAATTAAAAAAGTATGTTCCTAAAACAACATATGATTTTCTTTTAGCAAACAAAAAAAATTAATCTATTCATTATGAAAATAGTAAAAGAAGCAGTTGCTGGTACGTTAGAATCTAGTGACTTGATGATAAGAGTATCATCTTCGGAAAAACTGAATGTGATTATTAATAGTACCGTAGAAGCTCAATTTGGAGATGATATATTAAGGACAGTAAAGGAAATCCTCACAAAGTTAAATATAGACAAAGTAGAAATTTCAATAGATGACAAAGGAGCTTTAGATTGTGTTTTAAGAGCACGCTTATTAACAGCTTTAATGCGTTCAACAAATGATAATACGTTATGGGAAAAGATACAGTAAAATTACGAAGAAGTATGTTATTTGTCCCTGGTGCAAATGCAGCAATGATTAGTAATTCATTCATATATAAACCAGATTCTTTAATTTTTGATTTAGAAGACTCTGTTTCTATCAAAGAAAAAGATGGGGCTAGAATGTTAGTTGTACAAGCCTTAAAGCATCCATTTTACAAAGACATTGAAAAAATTGTTCGTGTAAATGCTCTTACTTCAGAATTTGGAATAAATGATATTAAAGCAGCTGTTGCTGCTGGTGTAGATGTTATTAGATTACCCAAAACAGATTCTGCACAAGATGTTTTAGATATGCAAAAAGAGATTGAAGCAGCTGAAAAAAAATATGGAATCGAAGTAGGTAAAACTAAAATGATGGCAGCAATAGAATCTGCAATCGGTATTTTAAATGCTCGAGAAATTGCTTTTTCTACTGATCGATTAATAGGTATTGCATTAGGAGCTGAAGATTATGTTCGTGATATAAAAACAGAGCGTTCTCCTGATGGTATTGAATTGTTATTTGCTAGAAGTTCTATTTTACATGCTGCAAGAGCAGCTGGAATTATGGCTTTTGATACCGTATATTCTGATGCAAATAATGAAGAAGGATTCTTAAGAGAAGCTACATTAATCAAACAGTTAGGTTTTGATGGAAAATCTTTAGTTAACCCAAGACAAATAGAGATGATTCATAATTTATATGCACCTACACAAAAAGATGTAGATTTTGCTAAACAAGTAATAGAAGCTGCTGAGGAAGCTGCGAAAATAGGTTTAGGTGTTGTTTCTTTAAATGGTAAAATGGTTGATGTACCAATTATAGAAAGAGCAAAATTAGTGTTAGAAAAAGCTGAATTATCAGGTATTAGAGAACAATAAACTAGTGTAAAATGAATCAAAAAGAAAGAGTATCTGCATATTTAGAACAACAAAAAAAAGGTTCAGCAGAAGCATATAAAAAAGTATTTAAATTAGACTTATTAGAGACTATACCTCATGACAGAAAAATCTGCCAAACAATAAGTGAAGCTATTGATAAAAGTGGTTTAGAAGATGGTATGACGATTTCTTTCCACCATGCTTTTAGAAATGGTGATTATGTTATTAATATGGTTATGAAAGAAATTGTAAACAAAGGATTCAAAAACTTAGTCCTTGCTGCAAGTTCTTTAAACAGTTGTAATTTCCCTTTAATACAATATATAAAAGATGGAGTAATTAGAAAAATATATACTTCAGGATTAAGAGGTGATTTAGCAGTTGAAATTTCTTCTGGTATTATGGAAGAACCTGTTAATATTCATACTCATGGAGGAAGAGTTCATTTAATTAAAGAAGGTGAATTAAATATTGATATTGCATTTTTAGGTGTTCCTTATTGTGATGAATTTGGAAACGCAACTGGTGTTGGTTTCTGTGGATCTTTAGGATATGCAAAAACTGATGCTCAATATGCAAAAAAAGTAGTTTTAATCACGGAAAATATAGAAGAATATCCTTTTTCTCCAAAAAGTATTGCCCAAGATGAGGTAGATTACATTGTAAAAGTTGATAAAATTGGTGATCCTGCAAAAATTGGAGCTGATGCTACAAGGATGACTAAAAATCCAAGAGAACTTTTAATTGCTAAAAAAGCATCTGAAGTGATTATAAAATCTGGTTTCTTCAAAGATGGTTTTTCATTACAAACTGGTTCTGGAGGAGCAGCACTTGCTGTAACTCGTTTTTTAGAAAATAAAATGAGATCAGAAAATATAAAAGCTTCTTTTGCTCTTGGTGGAATTACATCGAGCATGGTAAAATTACATGAAGAAGGTTTAATTTTAAAATTATTAGATGTTCAGAGTTTTGATAAAGATGCGGCTCAATCAATTAAAGACAACCCAAATCACATAGAAATCAGTGCCAACCAATATGCAAATTATAGTTCTAAAGGAGCTTCTGTAGAGCGATTAGATGTTGTTGTTTTAAGCGCCTTAGAAATCGATACTAATTTCAATGTAAATGTTTTAACAGGATCTGACGGAGTTATACGTGGTGCTTCTGGTGGACATAGTGATGCTGCTTCTACTGCTAGAATGGCAATTATTGTTGCTCCATTAGTTCGAGGAAGAATCCCGACAGTTGTGGAAAATGTATTAACTTGTGTAACTCCTGGAGAAAATATTGACGTATTGGTTACTGATCATGGAATTGCAGTTAATCCTCAACGACCAAATTTAAAAAGAAGATTGGAAGAAGCGGGAATTCCTACTATTACCATTGAAGAATTAAAAAATAAAGCAATTGAACTAACAGGAAAACCTAAGCCAATTGAATTTACTGATAAACCAGTCGCTGTTGTTAGATACAGAAATGGATCTATTATAGACACTGTATATCAAATTAAAAGCTAATGAATATTAATTTCTTAGAACTATATCAGTCTAGTAGCTTGATTGGAAAAGAAGTTCAACTTTTTGAAGTTCTAGAATCAAGAGACAAAAGGCAAGTTTTACAACAAGAATGTTTATTTAAACATTCTTGTTGTTTATTATCTATTAGCCTAATTAGTCCAGGAGGCGTTAAAAAAAATAAATTATTAGAATACATTTTTGATCGAGCACTACAAGTTATTGGATTATTCATTCATAAAAACAACATTATAATCAATGAAAAAATTATTTTAAATGAAGATGCTGGATTATATGCTCTTTTTGCATTAGAAATTAATCCACTTACCTTAAAAAAGCACATGATAGAAATTGAAGAATCTCTACCTATTGCAAGATTATGGGATTTAGATGTTTTGGATGAGAATGGAAAAATAATTTCTAGAACAGAAGTTGATAATAACTTACCTCGAAAATGCCTTATTTGTGATAATAATGCAAAAATTTGCGCAAGAGAGAGAAAACATTCTATGAATGAAATTTATCGAAAAATGCAATCTTTAGCCGCTGAAGATTGTTTTGCTTTAAACTTTACTGAACTAGCAGAAGAATCCTTATTAAAAGAATTAAATCTCACACCAAAACCTGGTCTTGTAGATCAACATAATTCGGGCTCTCATAATGATATGAATTACGATACATTCATAAAAAGTACCGAATCTTTAAAACCTTTTTTCTATGAATTCATTATTAATGGAATGAATTTAAAATACAAAACTCCAGAAGAAGTTTTTTTTAGTGCAAGAAAAATTGGAATTAATGCAGAAAAAGCAATGTTTAATGCAACCAATGGAGTGAATACTCACAAAGGGAGTATCTTTTCTTTTGGATTAGTTTTATCTGCTATAGGATATTTATATAAACAGAACATACAAATTGATGAAAATAAGATAAGTCAATTTATCTCAGAAGCTACAATTTCTTTAATAGATGAATTAAATGATTCTACTATAAAACAAGAAACTGCTGGTATACGATTATTTAGAGAACATCAATTAAAAGGTGCTCGAGGTGAAGCTACAAGTGGTTACCAAACGATTATGGAACATTCACTTCCTGTACAGATAAAATACTCAAATTTAGATGAAGATCATCGATTAGCTATTACATTATTAAAATTAATTTCTATCAATGATGATACAAATATTGTGAATAGAGGAGGAATAAAGGAATTGAATTGGATAAAAAATTATGCATTAGATATCTTATCTCATCCTTCAATTTATGAAAATAAAAATTCTATTATTGAAGAATTAAATGTTTTTGATTCTTTATGTATTGATAAAAATATTAGTCCTGGAGGAAGTGCAGATTTATTAGCATTAACCTACTTTTTTTCTAAATTAAATAATGAAGGTATTTAAACTATTTTTGAATTATTTCTAATCATGATTTTTAATACGTCATACCATTTGCAATAGTGATTGAAGCGACATCCTTTTTTGATTGGATACATTTTAATAAGGTTATTGCATTTCGAAACCGCTCAATAGCCAATCGAAAATACAATGACCAATCGAAAAAGATACAGCGATAAAGCACGGCCCGAAGGGATTGCCTAAAAAATAAATATAACTTTTAAAAAGCTTAAATAATTATATTATTGGTTCTTATAATAAAAAAGAGGTCAGAAATCATATGATTTCTGACCTCTTTTTTTTATAGATTTTATTATAACCACATTCTTAAAATTGGCCAGCCAATACATAATAATGCTGTAATAAATATTACTCCAAAAATACCTCCTAATCGCCAATAATCCTTGGATTCTATATATCCAGAACCATATATTATTACTCCAGGTCCAGTTGCATAAGGAGTTTGACATCCCATAATACCTATTGATAATACCAATAAAATTGATAACTGATCCATAGGAACACCAGGAACACTATTTCCAATTGCTAACATTACAGGTAATAATGTTGCTGTATGGGCTGATAAACTAGCAAATAAATAATGTGCAAAATAGAATACTAATACTAATATAGCTACTGTGGCAGTTGGTGAAAATCCATTTAAATGAGTACTCATTGTTGTAGAGAACCAATCTATAAATCCTGAGCGAGTTAATCCATTAGCCATAGTCACTAAAGTTGCAAGGTTTACAAATGTATTCCAAGCACTGCTATATTTTGTAATTTCTTTCCATCCTACAATTTTAAATAATATCATTAAAGAAACAGCTAATAAACCAACAGAAGTTGGATTGATTAATTCTTCTCCGAACATCCATAAAACTAAACTAAGTAGTACAAGAAAAATTAAAATAATTTCATGACGTCTTAAAGGACCAACTGTTTTTAATTCTTCTCCAGCCCATTTAGAAACCTCCTCACTATGTGTGATTTCTGGTTTGTAAAGAACATAAGATAACCATGGAGCTAATACTAATAATATTAATCCAACAGGTAGGAATGCTAAAAACCACGTTAACCATCCAATATTAACTCCTGCTATTTTACTAACAAGTTCTATTCCTAAAACATTAGGAGCAGATCCTGTCACAAACATAGAAGAACTTAAACTTGTACTGATTACCATCATCCACATTAAGTAACCTCCAATCTTTCTTGCCGAAGGATCGTTTGCATAAGAGTCAAATAATGGAGGTAAATTTTTAACAACAGGAAATATTGTTCCTCCTGTTCTAGCTGTATTTGAAGGAGTAAATGGTGCCAAAAGAACATCTACAATTAAAATTGCATAACCTAAAGTTAAAGTTCTTTTACCCATAAATTTAACTAATATAAGTGCAATTCTACGTCCGAGACCACTCACATCATACCCGAGAGCAAAAATAAATGCTCCAAAAACTAACCACACTGTAGAACTAGAAAACCCTGCTAATCCCCATTTTAGAGATTCTTTGGCAGAATTAAAATCTGTATTGGTTAATTCTTCTGAAGAAAAAAGAAAATAATTTCCTCCTATTACACAAATTGTTACTGCTATAAAACTAATAGCTGTTGCTGGTATTGGTTCTATAATCATACCTACAACCATTCCCAAAAAAACTGCAAAAAAGTGCCATGCCTGTGGTGGCATACCTGAAGGTACTGGTATTAAAAAAAGTAAAATCATTACAATTATTGGGGCAAATGATTTCAATAAATTTAGCTTGTTGGTAGCCATAAGATTTTCATATTTATTATTAATAAAAAATTATGTTTATGTATATAAATATAGGGTTTATATACTTTATAAAGACTAAAATAAAATGTTTTTTAATTATTTTATATGAGTATAAATTATTTACAATACTGAATAACAAATCATTAATTGCCGTAACTTGTTAAGAAAAATTATGAAACCAATTTATTCTCTTTTTTTATTTATATGCGGCATTTTTGCCAACGCTCAAACAAATGCTGTTAATTATAATATGTGGTATCAATATTTAATGAATGCAAAAATTGATGATAAAATGACTTTAACTGCATTATCTCAATATCGATCTTTTGATATGTTATTAGATGCTAGATTATTTGTAGCGGCTGCATATGTAGATTACTCTCTAGATAAAAGAGTAAGTGTAGGTGGTGGAGGAATGTTTCTTCTGCTAGAATCCTATGATAAAAACAATAATAAAAAAGAACGTTCTGAAAAAAGAATTTTCCAACAAGTAACAACATCAGATAATATTGGAAGAACATCTATCTCTCATCGTTTTAGAATTGAAGAAAGATTTCTTAACAATCCTGATAAATTTATTGTACGGTTTCGTTATTTAACATCCTTCCGTATACCATTAAATAAATCAACTGAAAAACAAATTAACTACGCCATACTTAAAAATGAAATTAGAGTTGCTGCTGTAAAAGATAAACCTTTCGATTCTGATCGTATTACTGTAGGAACTGGTTTTAATTTATCTAAACAATCTGCATTGGAAGTTAATTTAATTAGTCAATTGGCGGAGCATAAAACAAGTAATTATTTAAATATAGTTTACAGAAATAAATTTGACTGGCGTAAGAAAAAATAAATTTCATACACAATAAAAATAGCGATGATTCTTAAATCATCGCTATTTTCTATTTTTTTAGTATCTCGTAATTAATGCTTATGTATAATTCCATCATTCATTATAAAGTTTATTTTATCATCGCAAAATTCTGCTAAAAAAATAGTTTTTATATCTTCTATACCTGATATTTTTATTTGAGAATTAAGCCATTCTTCATCTTTACCAATTGAATTTAATTCAACTGATCTAATATTACCTGACTTAATTAAAATTACAGATGGTACACTTTTTTTATCTAAAACAGCTGTTAGTTGACCATCTGGTTCTATCTGCGCAAAATAAATTTCCTTAAATGATTTTATTCCTTGTGCGTGTAAACGAGAAGAAATATTTATAATATCTATTTTATTTTCCTTTTGCAGTATGTTATCCATAACAAATTTCCCGTTTTTAATCAATAATATTGGTTCTCCAATTGCTACTGATCTAAAAAATGCAAATCGTTTTGTCAAAATATTTAATAATGATATTAAACTTACACCAATCAATAATAAAATAATATATTGATGCAAAGGAATTGTATCGCTATATATGACTCCTCCAATTATTCCTCCCAATACAAAATTACCTATAAAATCTACAGGTGTCATTTGTGAAAGTTGTGTTTTACCTAGTAAGTTCATGTGAAGAATAACAATAGTAAAACCAATTATAAATTTTAAAATAGTAAGTAGATAGTATTGCATTAGATTAATTTATAGTTATTTATAATTTTGTTCTTATTTAGTGAAATTTATAGGATATTTTAGATTATTATATTCATTCAAATCTGCATTTAAAGAACCTACCATTAAACCAGCTTTAATTTTAAGGGGAACTAAATTTTCATCATCAGAAACCCACATAGTTACAGATTCAGACTCTTTAAAAATTCTTCCTGATTGTACATAAGGTCTTATTTTTATGGCTTTAATTTTTCCAAACTTTGTTTTTAAAGTTTCTCTTCCTAAAACTTTCAATCTAAAGTTAAGTGTTTCATCACCTAAAAAAATATTTTCATTTAAAAAATCTCCTGTATTCAATTTCTTATAATCTGCATTTCTTAAATTATAAAAAGCAGATAATAAATCTTGAGCATTATATGGAATGGATTCCGTTTTTATTTTTCCGTCTTTTTTATTTTCTACTTTAACTTTCTTATTGGCATGATCAAAATAATAAATTTGATTACGCTTATATCCCCCTTCTTGTATATTGCGAATAAATTTTGTAGGTTTTAAAGTCGATGTATTTATATATGATTCATATAAATCTTCAACTTTAAAAAACACACGTACAGCTCCTGTTGAATAACCTTTTCCTTCTATATGAAAATATTTTTCACCATTTAACGTAGCGTCCTTTACTTCAATAGTAGCAAAACCAGCATTTAAACCAGTATAGTGAACTCTAAATTTTAAAAATTCTCCAACTTTATAGTTTACTTGGGCATAAAGTGGTGATATAAAAAATAGTAATGTAAGAGTAAAAAAAAGAATATTTTTTTTCATGCTAAAATCTTATTTTTTAAAGATAATTCAAATTTTCTGCCAAAAAACAATAAACGCCTTTATATTAATTTATAAAGGCGCTTAAGCTTATATTTTTTTTAATAATTATTAAAAATTATTCGACATCATTAGATATTTCAATATCATCTTTTAATTCTTCATTATCAGAAACATTAATTACTGAAATAATTTCTGGCACATATTTTTTTATTGTCATCTCAACACCTGACTTTAATGTCATTTGGTTAACTGAACAAGCAATACATGCTCCTGTAAGGCGAACTTTTACAATGTCATCTTCAACAGATATTAATTCAATATCGCCCCCATCTGAGTTTAAGAATGGTCTTATTTCTGTTAAAGCCTTTTCAACTTCTGAATATTTTTCCTCTGGAGTCATTGGTTTTATTTTTTTAATTAATTTTTAGCTGAACAACCTGCCATTGTTGTAATACGAACTGCTTCTGTTGGTGGTAATGTATTATTACGTTCAACTAAACTTTGTACTGTATTACGGGCAATAGATTTATATACTTCTGCAACAACAGTATCTTCTTGTAAAGCAGCTGGACGACCAACATCAGCAGCTTCTCTAATAGATTGTACAATAGGAATTTCTCCTAAAAATGGAACACCTATCTGTTCTGCTAAGCTTTTTGCACCATTTTGTCCAAAAATATAATATTTATTGTTTGGCAATTCTTCTGGTGTAAAATACGCCATATTTTCTACAATTCCTAATACTGGAACATTGATTGAATCCATTTGGAACATCCCTACTCCTTTCTTAGCATCAGCTAAAGCTATATTTTGTGGTGTAGATACAACTACTGCTCCTGTAATTGGAACTTGTTGAACAATAGACAAGTGTATATCTCCTGTTCCTGGAGGTAAATCGATTAATAAGAAATCTAATTCTCCCCAATGTGCATCGCGTATCATTTGGTTTAATGCTTTAGCTGCCATTGGACCTCTCCAAACAATAGCTTGGTCAGTATCAGCAAAAAATCCTATTGATAATAATTTAATTCCGTAAGATTCTACTGGTTTTATTTTAGTTTTCCCATTAACTTCTACAGAATATGGACGAGCATCTTGACAATCGAACATAATTGGCATAGAAGGTCCATAGATATCTGCATCTAATAAACCAACTTTAAATCCCATATTAGCTAAGCTAATTGCAAGGTTAGAAGAAACGGTTGATTTTCCAACTCCTCCTTTTCCAGAAGCTATTGCTATTATATTTTTTACTCCTGGTAACTCAGAACCCTTTATTTCGTTTGGATTTTTTTCCTCTACTTCAACAGAAATATTTAATTTTAAATTTGCTTCTGGTAAATTTTCTTTAAATGCATTTTTTAAAGCAATCTCTAATCTTTTACGTTCGTGCATCGCTGGAGAAGGTGAAACAATATCTAAAATTATATCATTTCCCATTACTTGCGCATTACGCATCCAATTGCGAATACCCAATTCTTCTAATACTTGATATATTTGATCTCTTGTGTAAGCCATCTTTTTAATTTAATTGAGCAAAATTACAAAGAATCAAAGACATTCAATAATCTAAAAATGTGATTTTAATTGTTTTGTCTTATAATTTGATAAATAGACTTAATTTGTAGTATATTTAATTCTAAAATCAATCAATGGAAGAGCAAATTATCTACCTAACTAATATTAGAAAACAGATTATTGATGAACTTGAACAGCATGCTCTAAAACAGTTGCTTTACATCCCTGTTGGTTACAAAAATAATTTATATTGGAATGCTGCTCATGTTTTAGCTACACAACAACTAATACATTATTATTTGACTGATAATCGTATGTTAGTTGACATTGATTTTATTCAAAAATATAAAAAAGGAAGCGTTGGAAATACTGAAGTCACAAATGATGATGTAGAAGAATTAAAAGAAATGCTTGAAAGCACTCCTATGCAACTTTTCAAAGATTATCGTGCCGAAAAATTATCTTATTATCGCTCCTATAAAACTAGTTTTGGAATTACATTAGAATCTATAGAAGATGCTATTTTATACAACAATATTCATGAAGCTATGCATTTAGGATATATGTTGTCGATGAAAAAAAATATTCCTTTTTAAAAAAATTATAATGACTAAATTATCATACAGAAACGCCACACAAAACGATTTAAAAAAAATTACCGAAATATACAATGCAACTATTCCTTCTCGATTGGTTACAGCAGATACAGAACCCGTTTCTGTAGAAAGTAAACAAAAATGGTTCGATGAACATTCAGTAAATAAAAGACCTTTGTGGATTGTAGAAGATCAAGACAAAAATAGCATTGGTTGGGTAAGTTTTCAATCGTTTTATGGAAGACCAGCTTATGATGGAACTGTAGAAATAAGCATCTATTTAGATGAAAATTACCAAGGAAAAGGTTTAGGAAAACAAATCTTAGAATATTGTATGAATAAAGCACCTGAATTTGAAATAAAAACAATTTTAGGATTTATTTTTTCTCATAATGAACCCAGCATTAAATTATTTAAACATTTTGGGTTTGAAGCTTGGGGACAACTACCTAATATAGCAACATTAGATAACATTGATAGAAGTCTTTCTATATTAGGAAAAAGAATTGATTTATAATTTGGGCAATCCCTTACAGGTCACGCTTTCTCGCTATATCTTTTTTGATTGGTCATCGAGCCAAGTCAAAATGAATGACCAATCAAAAAAGGATGTCGCTTCAATCGTTATTGCTTAATGAAATATTTAATGTACATGAATTAGAAGTTATGTAACTAATTAACGTTGTCTCAAAATAAAAAAGTTACTA
>DJDD01000201.1:0-15464 GCA_002430925.1 Flavobacteriales bacterium UBA5933 | reverse complement strand
TAGTAACTTTTTTATTTTGAGTATTTCTAGAATATTAATAATCTAGAAATTTTACTTTTTCTGCAGCTGGTTTACGAATACCTTCTGGTAATTCACCATCAAATTTTCCCATGTAAAAAACACCAACACATTTTTCACCTTCTTCCATTGGTGTAAATTCATCCATGTTTGCAATTACGTTTGCAGGAGAAGACCAATATGCACCAACATTTAATTCTGTCGCCATAAGCCACATATTTTGCACAGCCATAGAAACAGCAGCTAATTCTTCCCACTCAGGATTTTTTTCAGTATTAATAAAATTAATTAAAACAATTTTATTTGATTTATCACATTTCTCAATTAATGAATTGATTTTTCTATCACTTAATTGATCTGTTGGAGTTCCTTGTACATAGACACGTTTTACATATTCTCTGAAACGATCTTTTGCTGGACCTTCTAGAACAACAAAACGCCAAGGTTCTGTTTTTTTATGTGATGGAGCCCAATTTGCAGCTTCAAAGATTAAAGACAATTCTTCTCTTGTTATTTCCTCTTGCGTATATTGTGGTGGAAAAACTGAACGTCTTTTTTTTATGATTGATAATAATTCGTTTGCATTCATGTTATAACAATTATAATTTGTTTACTTCTAAACAAATTTACATCAAATCAAATTAAATAAAAATTTAGATGAAAACATTAGATTATAACAAAATTGAATATTGGAAAAAAAATAAATTTAATTTTGATATTGGAAAATATTTTAATCAATCTATTGAATTATTCTCAAACAATTGGGGCAATTTTGTTGCTTATTCTTTTGTTGCTTCATTATTATTATTAATTAGTTATATAACAATAATAGGTCCTTTTATAATTATGTTCCCTTTATTAATGGGATTCTTGATAGGAGCAGAAAAAGCTGACTACAAGAAAAATTTAGTATTCAATGATTTTTTTGGAGGGTTTAAAAATTTAGGAACATTCTTTCTCTTTAATCTCTCTATTCTTTTTATTTATTTAATAATTATGACACCTTTATTTTTATTTTCCTTTTTTCCTCTATTATTTGGAGAATCAGAAAATAATCATTCTGGATTAATAATAGGCTCTACTATCATTATGTTTATTTTAATGTCTGTATTAATCATTTTTTTATTTATTTTTATGATTGGTATCTATCTCGCTCCTTATCTCATTTATTATGGAAATCTCGGAGTAAAAGATGCAATAAAGACTTCTATTGCTATCACAAAAAATAATTTTTGGTGGATTCTCTTATTAGTTATAATTACAAGCTTTATTTCATCTATAGGAATGATTATATGTTATTTAGGAATTTTTATAACATTTCCTATTAGTTATATCTTTACTTATTTTGTGTTAAAGGATATCATTTTGACTGATGATGAAAAGTTATCTGAAATTGACACATTAGGAACAAACAAAATTTAATTTTTAATAAAAATTATGCGACAAGGATAGTAGCGGCATCCTTTTGCAAAGAAAAATAAATATTTCCTTTGCAAAAGATATAGCGAATAGCCTGCCTGGTCGCCCAAAAAATATAAAATAGCTTGTTACAAATACAGAATAAACTTAATTTTATCGGATGTTAACAGCACATTCTATTTTTAATGAAATGAATGAATTGGGAGCGAAAAAAGTTCCCTTTTTTTTTATGATTGATTTTCTAAAAGAAAATGGAGAAGTTATTCCTTTATCTGAATTACCTGAAGATATTAAGTTTGAAATTAATTCAGAACAAAAACACACTATCCCCTTTTCATTTGATTTTAATAAATTTCCTATTCCTTTTGAAGAATATGAGTCAAAATATTCTATTGTTCATAAAAATATATTAGTTGGGAATTCCTATTTAACGAACTTAACTTACCCAACAAAAATTGAAACAAGTTTATCGTTGGATGATATTTATACTTATTCCTCTGCTAAATATAAATTGAAATACAAAGATGATTTTGTTTGTTTTTCCCCAGAAAGATTTGTGAAAATTGAAAATTCTCAAATCTTTTCAAATCCAATGAAAGGAACAATAGATGCATCCATTGATAATGCAAAACACTTGATATTAAATGACGAGAAAGAAGCTGAAGAACATGCTACAATTGTAGATTTGATTCGTAATGATTTGAGTTTAGTTGCAGAAAATGTTGTTGTAAATAAATATAGATATGTTGATGAAGTGCAAACAAATGATAAAAAATTATTGCAAATAAGCTCTGAAATTAAAGGAGATTTAGCATCTAATTTTCATGAAAAAATAGGAACTATTTTTGATGATTTACTACCTGCTGGTTCTATTTGTGGCGCACCAAAATGTAAAACAATAGAAATTATAAAAGAAGCTGAACAATATGCTCGAAATTTTTATACTGGAATTTTTGGAGTATTTGACGGAGAAAATTTAGATAGCGCTGTTATGATTCGTTTTATAGAACAGGATAATCATCAATTATTATTTAAAAGTGGTGGTGGAATAACAGCAAAAAGTAATGCTGAGGCAGAGTATAATGAATTAATACAAAAAGTGTATGTTCCAATTTATTGAATCCATTTGTTGTGAAAATAAACAACTTCGAAATTTAGATTATCATCAAAAAAGATTTGATGAAACACGAGAAGATAATTTTTCTGATTTTCAACCTATCTTATTAAAAGACAAAATAATTATTGGAGATGATTTATCTAACGATAAATACAAAGTTCGTGTTGTTTATGATAAGGAAATACAATCTATTGAATTTTTGCCTTATACAATGAAAACTATAGAAACAATCAAACTTTTTACTATTGATAACAAAGTTGATTATTCTTATAAATACGTAGAACGTTCTTTCTTCGATGAATATATTAATGAAGCAAAAACGGATGATTTGGTTCTTGTAAAATCTAACTACATAACTGACGGCATATATTCTAACATTGTATTTTTTGACGGCGAGCAATGGATTACTCCAAAAACATTTTTATTGAAAGGAACAATGCGAGAATCCCTTTTAGATGACGGTAAAATTATACAAAAAAATATAAAAGTTTCTGATTTAAGTAATTTCAAATCTTTTAAACGCATTAATGCGATGATGAATTTAGATGAAAGTCAGGAAATAGATATTTCTTGTCTACTTTAATGTATATTTGTTGAATAACAACCTATTTATATGAAAAAAATAGCATTATTATATCATGAAGTTGTAGATGATTTTAAAGAATCTGGATTTCAGAATAATGATAATTTAGCCTACATGCATTCTACAGAAGTATTCGAAAAACATATTTCTATTTATAAAGATTTAATTGAAAAGCAAAACGCTACTACTACAAACGAATACTTATTTACATTTGATGATGGAGGAATATCAAATCTTCGTTCAGCAAAAATTTTAGAAAAGAATGATCTTCGTGGTTATTATTTTATAACAACAAAATTTATTGATACAAAGGGATTTCTTTCTAAAGAAGATATTATAAACATCCATAAAAATGGACATACAATAGGTTCGCATTCACATACGCATCCGATGATTTTTAGAACGTTATCTAAAAATCATATGATAGAAGAATGGAAAAAATCTAAAAACATTTTAGAGGAAATTTTAGGAGAAGAAATTTTATCGTGTTCTATTCCTGGTGGTGATTCTGATGAAAAAACGTACGAAACAGCAAAAGAAGTTGGTTACAAATATATTTTTGATTCGGAACCCATTGTAACTCCTAGAAAATTTGATACTTTAGAGATTATTGGTCGATTAAGTATAAAAGCTTCTGTATCTGATCAAGAATTTTTGGAAATACTTGAATTAAAAAATTTATCGAGTTTACAACGTAAAAGAAAGATTAAAGGAATGATTAAGAAAATGATTTTTCCTATACATCAATACATGCAAAATAAAAAAAATGGATAAGGAAAAATTAAGAGTTGTTTGTCTTTTTGGTACAGGAATTATTTTTGATAAAACACTTAGTATTTTATTAGAAAACAATGTGAATGTTGTTGGTGTTTGTAATGCAAATAAACATAAAAAAGGTGTTGATTTTTCTTATCTAAAAATTGCTGGTAAAAAGTATGGATGGGGACAGTTATTTCTACAAATTATTGGAAGAATATATTACCGAATACTAAATAGAAAAAAAGATATTGAAATCTTCAACCAAATCTATAATAAACAAGAAATAGATTCTGTTATAAAACAATATAATTTTGAAACTTTTGCTACAGAAAACTATGGCTCACCAGAAACTATAGCATGGATAAAATCTTTGAAACCTGACTTATTAGTTGTACATACAGGTTATTGGGTTGGTAAAAAAGTGAGGGATATTGTTGAAGGAAAAGTAATTGGTGGACACCCTGGAATTACACCAGATTATAGAGGTGTACACTCTCCTTTTTGGGCTATTTATAATAATGAACCAGAAAAAGTTGGCTACACAGCTTTTTGGTTAGATAGTGGTGTTGATACAGGTGATATTCTTCACCAAGATACTATTAAAGCAGAAAAAGGAGATAGCTTCTTTACATTAAGTTGGAAAGGAATGGTTGGTATTGCTAAGGGACAAGCTAAAATTATTAATCAACTAGATAATGGAGAAGAACCATTTGCTAGAAAAATAACTGAAGTTGATGAAAAAACAAATTATACACATCCTACTATTTTTCAGTATTTAGAATACAAACGAAAACAAAATAAAGTGAGATAATATAAAAAAACCTAGTTAATTAACTAGGTTTTTTAATTTTCAAAGCATATTCTGCTCTTTTTACAGCCTCTTTTTCTTTCCAATCCATATATTTACCTTTGAAATTTTTCTTCATGAAATTATCAAAATTTCTTTGTACAACTAGATTCCATAAAGAATGTGTTTTTACAGCCCAAGATTTATCCCAAGCTCTTAAAGAAATAGAAAAGCTTCCGTCAAGATATTTCATCCAATGCCACCAACCTGTTGGCATAAACAACGTATCGCCATGCTCTAAAAAACATTCAATACCTTCAACTCCATCTAAAGCTGGGAATTTATCAAAATCTGGATGTTCAATGCTATAATCTTCTAAAGAATATGTTGCAAAAGGAAGTTTATAAAGCCTTTCTTTCCATTTATACTCAAAAAGTAAAACATGTTTTCTTCCATTAAAATGAGTATGAAAGATATGTGGCATATCAATATCAAAATGTAAGAAAGTTTCTGATCCTTTACCTCCAAAAAATAAACTTGGATATTTATCTAAAAAACCTCCCATAAGATCTTTTGGAAAAACATAATCGTCTAATAATTTTGGGGCATGTTTTATTGGGTCAAAGAAGAAAATTCTTAAATCTGTAGGTTCTCTTTCTATTAAATCAATATAATCAGAAAATTTCATTGTAGTCACAGGAGCATTTATTGGTGCAGCTGGATCAGCCTTTGAACTATCATATAAAGGCAGGGTTATATCTCCAACTGCTTCTTTCATATAATCAAAAGTCCATTTTTTATAAGCGGGCCAATTCTTCGACATATTCTTTATAACTACAGGCTGACGAGTTTTTAAATATTTTTCGGTAAATTCTTCCTTAGTTATATTTTCTACAACATCAATAGGTTTTAATTTAAGTCCCATTTATTTTCTTATTTAGATGAATAAAAATATTAAATTTTATTCATTCTCACCCTATAAAAATATAAGGATTAAGATTTTTTTGGCATTTTACGATATAAAAAAAGTTTCAAAATAAAATAATACTCTATAAAAACAATAGAGATTAGTTTTTGTTTTAATTTTTTAACATTACATTTGCACAATCTTATCAAGAAAGGTGGAGGGAATGGCCCTTTGAAACCTTAGCAACCAATACTTTAGAGTAAAAGGTGCTAAATCCAACCCAAAATGGGAAAGATGAGAATAAAGGATTTTAACTTTTTTCTAATTTTTCATGTTGGTTCTTGATAGAATTTATTAAAATAAACATGAAAAAAAACAAATTTTTACTTACAACTTTAGCCATTTTAGGAACATCATTTGCTTTTGCGCAAGATGTTAAAGAAGATGAAACAAATTTGAACGAAGTCGTTCTTATTGGTGGTCGTACTTCAGAAAGAACTGTAGTAAATTCTCCTGTACCAGTCGATGTAATTGATGTAGAAAAATTAAAAACATCATCCCCTCAACTGTCTGTAAATGATATTTTGAATTATGTAATTCCATCTTTCAATTCTGTTCGTCAATCTGCAGCAGATGGAACTGAACATATAGATCCTGTTACATTAAGAGGAATGGGACCTGATCAGGTTTTAGTACTTATTAATGGAAAAAGAAGACATTCTACTTCATTAGTAAATTATCAAAATACTGTAGGGAATGGTTCTGTAGGTACCGATTTAGGAGCTATACCAGTTTCTGCCATTCAGAAAATAGAAGTACTTCGTGATGGTGCAGCAGCACAATATGGTTCTGATGCTATAGCTGGTGTGGTAAATATTGTTTTAAAATCTAAACCAGGTGGTGATGCTTCTTTCACTTATGGACAAACTTCTCGAAATGATGGACAAACCTATAATTTCAATGGAAGTTACGGAACTAAATTGGGTAAAGAAGGTTCTATTGTGTTTTCTGCAGTGATAAGTGATCGTAAAAAAACAAATCGCTCAAAAAATACTAATTTAGATATTTATGGAGATAATTTTGCTTACGATTTTGCTGATGACCCTGCTGCTGCAAGAGCATCTGACGATGCTATAATGGCTGAAAGAGGATTAACTAGAAATGATTTTAGATTTCAAATTGGTGATGCAGCAATAAAAAATCAACAATTTTTTGTGAATGCAGAAACGAAATTAACAGATAAATTAGAGTTTTATACATTCGGTGGAGTAAGCTTACGTCAAGGTCAAGGGTTTGGTTTTCGCCGTTTACCAAGTGATCTGAATGCAGAATCATTAAAAGTTTATCCAAATGGTTTTCAAGCTACAATAGAATCTAACATTAGTGATTATTCGAACTCAACAGGATTACGTTATTCTTTTGATGGCTGGAAAGTTGATTTAAGTAATACATTAGGTGTAAACTCATTTAAATATAATGTTGTTAACTCTATTAATCAATCTTTAGGAACAGATTCTCCAACTAATTTTTATGCGGGAAAACATCAGTTTTTACAAGATGTGGTAAATTTAGACTTCTCTAAAAAAATTACTCATTTTCTAAACTTTGCTTTTGGAGGAGAATATCGTTATGAACAATACCAAATTGGTGTAGGTGATGAGGCTTCTTATACAGGTACTGGTTCAGAAACATTTGGTGGTTTTAGACCTTCTAATGCAGTTAAAGCTGATCGACATTCAGTAGCAGCTTATGCAGATGGAGAATTCAAATTCGGGAATTTTTCTGCTGATGTAGCTGGACGTTTCGAAAACTATTCTGATGTCGGAAATACTGTTAACGGTAAATTAGCTTTACGCTACGAATACGCTAAAGGTTTTTCTGTTCGTGGAGCAATTTCTACAGGATTTAGAGCACCGTCTTTACAACAAAAATATTTTAGTAATGCTTACACAGATTTCTACTCAGATAACGGAGTTCAAAAACTTGGAACAAAGGGAATCATCAGAAATGATTCTGATTTATCTCGAGAACTTGGCTTAGATAAATTAAAACAAGAGAAATCTATTAATGCAAGTTTAGGATTAACATTTAGACCTATTTCTAAATTATTTATAACGCTTGATGGATATTATATCAAAGTAAAAGACCGAATTGTATTAACATCTGACATTGTCGATCCTGCTTTTGAAAAATATGGAATTGTTTCTGGAAGAATTTTCACAAATGCTATTGATACAGAAACAAAAGGTTTAGATTTAGTTATTTCTTACGATACACGTTTAGGTAGAGGTAAATTAAACGCAAGTTTATCAGGAAATTTGAATGAAACAAAAATTGTGAACTATCATTTTCCAACAACTTTAACTATACCTAGAAATGAATATTTTGGTCCTGATCAAGTAAATATTATTGAATCGTTAAGCCCTAAAACCAAAGGAACATTAGCATTAAACTATGCTATTTCAGGTTTTAATTTTATGGTTCGTAATACATACTTTGGAAAAGTAGAAAGAAATGGATATCCTTATGGAAGTATACAACAATTTTCTGGTAAGGTTGTTACTGATGCTTCTATTGGCTATGATATTACTAAACATTTCAATTTTACAATCGGAGCAAATAATATCTTTGATATTTTCCCAGATAAACAAGTTTACGATAATTCTTATTACGGTGTATTCCCTTATGCACCTGTGCAAATGGGAATGACAGGAGCTTATTATTTTGCACGAGCAAGTTTTAAATTTTAAAAACTTTAAATAAATATTTTATTCCGAGTGATTATCTTAGTTTTAACTAATCAATCATTCGGAATTTTATTTTTTGATTACTTTTTATTTATGGCACATCATAAAATCGGTTGGAAAACCGCTGCGGCTTTAGTGATTTCAAATATGATTGGAACTGGAGTTTTTACAAGTTTAGGTTACCAAATCTCAGATTTAAAAAACACAACTTCTATCCTATCTCTTTGGGTTATTGGTGGATTTTTAGCGTTAATTGGAGCTTTTATTTATTCTGAACTTGCTTCAAAATTCAAACAATCTGGTGGAGATTATATTTATCTTTCTAGAACTTACCATCCTGTTTTTGGATATCTTTCTAGTTGGATTTCTTTATTTGTTGGTTTCTCTGCTCCTATTTCTTTAGCTGCATTAGCAATGAGTAAATATTTAAATAGTTTTGGATTGAACCTAGGAAAAGAATTTGCAATAGCTATGATTCTAATTGTTGCAATTTTTCAATCATTTAGTTTAAACCTCAGCAGTAAATTTCAAAATATATTTACAATCCTAAAAGTTATTTTTATACTCCTTCTTATAGGTATTGGTTTTTATTATGCTCCTACTGTTTCTCCAAACGCTGTTTCTTTTGATTCTTCTTTTACAGAAGAATTAATGTTACCTGCTTTTGCAACATCTTTGGTTTATGTAACTTTTGCCTATACTGGATGGAATTCTGCATCCTACATCATAGAAGAAATAAATCAACCAAAGAAAAATTTACCAAAAGCTCTTTTTATAGGCGTTATCTTTGTTACAGTAACCTATGTTTTCCTAAATTTTGTTTTTCTAAAACATGCTACAGCTGCTTCTCTTGTAGGCAAAGAAGATGTTGCAAATATTTCTTTCGCAAATATACTAGGACTACAACATGTAAAATGGGTAAGCTGTTTTATAGCCCTTCAATTAATTGCAACTATTAGTGGTTATTTATGGATTGGTTCTCGCCTTTCACAAGCAACAGCTAAGGAAAACAAATTATGGAGTTTTATGGCAAAAGAAAATAAACATAAAATTCCTGTTCGTGCCATTTGGGTACATACAACAATTAGTATTTCACTTATATTTTCTGGAGATTTTGAAGTTATATTTACTTATACTTCTTTTGTATTACAAATTTTAGCAACATTAGCAATTTCTACAGCTTTCTTCATTAAAAAAGATGAATTAACAATTATAAAAAGTAAATTTTTCTATGTTCTTCCTACTATATTTTTAGCATTCAGCTTATACATTTGTTATTTTGTACTAATGCAAAAACCGAAAGAAAGTTTATTTGGTTTAGGAATAATAGCTCTTGGAATTATAATATTTTTCTTTGATAAACATCAAAAACCAAACGATTAATAAGTATTGTTTTTATAAATTAAATTGTTATTTTAGTAAAATATTAACAACCTAAATTATGAAAAAAATACTTTTATTAGCATTATTATCTGCTACAACATTTTTTACATCTTGTAATAATGATGACAATTCTGACTCAACTTCAACACAAGAAGAGTTATTGATTGGAACATGGAAATTGAAAGAATCTGGTAAAATTATAAATGGAAATGATGTCAGTGATGATTTATCCGAATGTGAATTAAAAAGTAATATCACATTTAATAAAGATACTTTCTCTGATGATTTTTATGAATTAAATAATACATGTGAAAATTATAAAGAAAATGGTGAATGGTCTTTAATTGATGATGTTATAAAAATAAAATATTCTGAAAATGATAAATCAGAATTAACAATTCTAAAACTTACAAAAGACGAACTAAGACTTAAAGATTCTCATGATATTGATGGTGATTACTATTCTGTATATTCAAGAGTTAATTAAAAATAAAAAAACCTCATCCAAACAAGATGAGGTTTTATTTTTTTAATCTTTTATTCCGTTGAATATATATTGTAAAAGAGGATTAATTTCTGGATTCTCTTTATGTTTTTTAAAGATTTTTGTATGATATTTTGGTTTGTTTATCATTTTACGCTCCACCAATTCATCAATTGTATCTATATACTTTACAGAAGTTTTTCCAATTAATAAATTATCTAAAGAACGACCTTGATCAACATAATTCAATATTGTTTTTAGACCTTTTAAATACAAAGCATCTTTTGTAAATCCACCACCACGATATACACGAGTTGTTAGGTAAAAGGCATCTTCTGGTTGCATTTTATATTCCTCCATTAGTACCATAAAGGTTTCATTAAATGATTTACCATTTGTTAATAGATTAACTGCAATTACACGTAAACCTAATTCTCGTAAACGGCTATGATTAATAGAGTCTGTATAATACTCACTAAGAATAGCTAAACCTTCCTGAGTTAACGTGTTTACTGGTAAACCAATGCTAAATATTTTTAAAGGCTGATCTAATGCATTCATCGTTGTTACCATATGTACCCCAATTTCATGCTCTATAAGACCATTTGTAAAACGTTTATCAAATTTTACACCTCGTTTTATTACAACTTTTCTTTTACTATTTATTACTAATGCCTTTGATGCTATGTCATCAGATATTTCAATATCGAATTTGAATCCATAATCATTCGTCGCATTTTTAAATAAATTTACAACTTCTTCTTCTGTGTAACTTCCTTGTTCGTCCATTCTAAATTCTGGACAATACAAAATAAAATTAGCATTTTCGATATCCTTTTTAGAAGGTTCTCCAAAATAACGAAGCGAATTGTACAAAAATTTATCAGTTCCCAAATTCGCTAATAAATCAACTTTATCAAAATAAGAATTTATTGTATCTACATACATATTCTGTATACTGATATCATTGATTTTTTCTACTTTAATATTAGATAATTTTCGTTTAAACTCAAAAGGATCAATATTCAGTGGGCTATATTTGAACTGAGGTTCATAAGTGTATTTAGAAGCTAGAAATTTCTTTTTTTCAAATTCTAAATTAATTGGATTGATAACACTTAATAACTCAAAATCGTTAACCAATTGATACAATTGCTTATCTATTTTAACCAAATCAGATTCTAACTCATTGTGTAAAATATTTACTTGTTTAGAACCTACTTTGTAAGAAGTTTCAGCTTTCAAAAATTCGTATGCATGATGAAGAATTGCTGATTTAAAACCTTCCTTTATTTGATTAATAATTTCAGGAAAAGTTTCTTCAGTTAACTCATCACAATAAATTTTTGATACTTCTGTAGCTAAAACTAATGTATTCTTAAAACGATTAGTTAAAAATTCTAATAAATAACCTCTTCCGTAAAAAACATCGTTGATTGCAGAAAAACTATGAATATTCTCTAATTCTATTTGAGCTAATTCATCTCTCCAAGCTTCAACATATTTTCCATATCTTTCGTTATCTATTTTCTCTGAACCTATATTGAAAACAGGAACTGGTCTGTCCCAACGTTTCCAATTATAAGAATGAATATCATAGACTAAACATGATTTATATTTAGATTCTAGTTTTTTTACTAAAACTTCTAAAACTTCGTAAAAAGCATGATGTTTTGCTAAACTTTTTTGTTTTTGAGAAACAGATAATGGTTCTTTCCAAATCTTTTTTCCCCATGCTTCTTCGTAAACAGCAGTTTCAGGATTACGATTCAAATCATATTCAAATCTAGAATCACAACCTTGAATTAAAATTGGAAATGTTTCAACGAATTCGGCTGTGTGAGGATCTTCTTCATACCAACGTTCGTAGTTATCTAACAAACATTTTTCTAGAATATCTTCACGCATTTTTTTACCGTCGTGTATTGCTGCACATACATAAGGGATGTATTCATCAATTTTTATTTTGAATGAACCATCTTCTGCTGCTGCTTCAAATACAACTTCGTTTTCAATATTATCCAGGATTTGCTGTATACTTAAGGATTTCATGCTTTAAATTCTTTATATTTTTCTAACAATGCATCTACAATTTGTTTTTGTATGACTTCATTGTTATTTACTCTATTGTGTGGAACAACACCTCCAGGGCTTACCACATTTAATTCAACCATTTTATGATTAATCAAATCAACACCACAAAAATAGATTCCATCTTCATTTAACTGCTTACCAATTTTTCTACATAATTCAATTTCATAATCATCAAGAATATGTTGAATTGCAGAACCACCAGCAGATATATTAGAACGGTGATCACCTTCTGCTGGAACACGCATTATAGCACCAATAGGCTCTCCGTTAACTACAATTACACGAACATCACCTTTTTCTGCTCCTTCTATATAATTCTGACAAATAATTGGCTGAGGAACTCCGGTATGATTAATATAAAAATCACAGATAGAAGAAAGGTTGCCTACACTTTTTCTTTCAAAAAGAACAACACCTTTACCTCCCATTCCGTCCAATGGTTTAATGATAAATTTATCAAAATTATTTTCTTCTACAAACAATTTTATCAAATCAATATCTTTTGTAATCAAGGTTTGAGGAACAATTGTCTCATTTCCATCATCAAAAGATGCTGCATAAATTTTATTATTTGCTTTTCTTAACCCAGATATTTTATTCACAAAGAATACTTTATCCTCTATCAATTCCAACATGTTTAATAAAAGAGGATCAACTGGAGGATCAGCTCTCATAAAAACCATATCGAACTCTGTAAAATCTTTAATAGCACTTTCAAATTTCATACTATTGTAGAACTCTACACAATCATTTGTTTCTTTGCTAACTAACTTTTTAAAATTTCCTATAACTTTTCCTTTAGAAATAGAAATTTCATTTTTTGTTAAATAAGATACTTCAAATCCACGATCTACACATTCTTTTATTAGGCGTAGAGTAGAATCTTTACTTGGTTCAACCTTGTTCCAAGCATACATTACGAAGCATATTTTCATATATATAATAAGGGTATTAAAATCTGTGCAATAATAATTAAAAGATTAATACAAAAAACACTTATTTTAGTTAAAGAATTATTTATTTTCTTTCTACAAAACAAACTGATTTTTAATACATAAAGAAAAAGGGTGATTGATTATTCTACTCATCAATCACCCCTTAGGTTGGTAAACTATAAACTATTTATTTCTTAATCTGTCGATAGTGGCTTGTACTTTTGGGTCATCTGCTTTTACACTATAGTAATCAGCGATTTTTCCTTTTTGATCTAATACCAAATATCTAGGAATCCAATTCAAATCAATTCCCGTGCCAAAATCACCTTTCCAGTTATTACCTAACAAATAATTTTGACCTTTGATTTCATATTTTTCAATTCCTTTTTTCCAAGCTTCATCTGTTTTATCCATTGAAAGGTAAACAAAAGCTACATCAGGATTTTTCTCATGCAACGCTTTCATAGCAGGCATATTTTTTACACAATCGCCACACCATGAAGCCCATAGATCTAATACAATTATTTTTCCTTTATTATTTGCTATTGCTTTACCTATTGTCAGAGTATTTCCATCTAAATCTGTTACTTTATCTTCCAAAGCTTTTGTAGGAAAAGCTGTTTTCATTTCTTTAGGAGGATTTTGTGCAAAAGACAAAACTCCAATAAACAACATTAAAATGCTAACTATTTTTTTCATAATCTATATCTTATTTATAAATCCTAAAACTATACCAGTTTAGTAGAACTTAAAACGAAGGTATGAAATATTTCTATTCCAACAAAAATATGTAATTTTGTTTTATGCAAAAATATTTGATTATTGGACTTGGAAATATAGGTTCTAAGTACGAAAACACTAGACACAATATTGGTTTTAAAGTAGTTGAAGAAGTCGCAAAAAAAGTTGATGCAAAATTTTCACCATCCAACTTTGGTGAAGTCGCACAATTCAAATACAAAGCCCGTCCCGTTACATTGTTAAAACCAAATACTTACATGAATTTAAGTGGTGATGCTGTACGCTTTTGGATGAAAAAAGAAAATATTGCATTAGAAAATATTTTTGTTATCACAGATGATCTTAATCTACCATTCGGTACAATTCGTATGCGTGGTAAAGGAAGTGATGGTGGACATAATGGATTAAAAGATATTCAAAATAAAGTGGGAGGACAAAATTATGCTCGCTTACGCTTTGGTGTTGGGAATGAATTTTCTGAAGGAAAACAAGTTGATTATGTTCTTGGTGAATGGTCTGCAGAAGAAATAGAAAAAATGAATGAAAGACTTAGTCTATCTGCCGACGCAGTTTTATCTTTCATCTTTCAGGGATTAGGAAACACAATGAATCAATACAATGGAAAATAAAGTTATAGTTACTTTAGCAATCACAACTAGCCTAATTTTTGGTTCATGTTCCAATAAAGTTATTCCTGTTAATAATCAAAATCAACAAGAAACCCTTGTAACATTAAACCATGTTCATCAAATTGATTTAACAAATAAAAATAATATTTTGATTGATGTCCGCACGGAAGATGAATACGCCGAAGGACATTTACCTCAATCCATCAATATTGATGTAAAAAATTCTGATTTTGAAAATCAAATTCAAAAATTAGATCCCAAAAAAAATTATTATCTCTATTGTAGAAGTGGCGTTAGAGCAAAACTTGCTACAGAAAAAATGCAAGAAAAAGGCTTTAAAAAAGTATATAATTTTCAAGATGGGATTTCTACTTACAATGGAAAAATAGAAAAATAATGGAAGGATTTCGACCAGAAATACTAAAAGAAATCGTTACAACAAAAATGCCTTTCGGTAAATATGAAGGTCGATTATTATGTGACTTACCTATATCATATTTAGAATGGTTTGTAGGTAAAGGTGGTTTTCCTAAAGGTAAACTTGGAACACAACTATCTACTGTTTACGAAATAAAAATGAACGGCTTAGAAGAAATTATTTACCAATTGAAAAAACAATTTAGTTCAATTTAATTTTATTTGGGCAATACCTTCGGTTCGCGCTATCCATTACAATCTTTGCTAATTTAAAAATGGAGCAAAGGATTTCCATTTCTATCGCTATTGCAAAAATTACGTTTTACAATAAACTTTATTATAAATAATTTTAAAGATATTTATCATATAAAATAAACCAATAAATCCCATGTATTACCGTTTTAATTACTAAAACCCGTTGTTCATTTTGAATTAAAATTCGTC